>NZ_JBQQCE010000183.1:0-17788 GCF_052245645.1 Streptomyces sp. KR55
CGGCTGTACACGCTGGACTACTACCTCCGCCTGGCCGAGCAGATCGTGGCCGCCGGTGCCCACGTCCTGGCCGTCAAGGACATGGCGGGCCTGCTGCGCGCCCCGGCCGCCGCGACCCTCGTGTCGGCGCTGCGCCGGGAGTTCGACCTGCCGGTTCACCTCCACACCCACGACACGGCGGGCGGCCAGCTCGCCACCTACCTCGCGGCGATCCAGGCGGGCGCGGACGCGGTGGACGGTGCGGTGGCGTCCATGGCGGGCACCACCTCGCAGCCGTCGCTGTCGGCGCTCGTGGCTGCGACCGACCACTCCGAGCGGCCCACCGGACTGGACCTGCAGGCCGTCGGCGACCTGGAGCCGTACTGGGAGAGCGTCCGCAAGATCTACGCACCCTTCGAGGCGGGCCTGGCCTCGCCGACCGGGCGCGTCTACCACCACGAGATCCCCGGCGGCCAGCTCTCCAACCTGCGCACCCAGGCGATCGCGCTGGGCCTCGGCGACCGCTTCGAGGAGATCGAGGCGATGTACGCCGCCGCCGACCGGATGCTGGGCCGGCTGGTGAAGGTCACCCCCTCGTCGAAGGTGGTCGGGGACCTCGCGCTCCATCTGGTGGGCGCCGGGGTGTCGCCGGAGGACTTCGAGGCGGCACCGAACAGGTTCGACATCCCCGACTCCGTCATCGGCTTCCTGCGCGGCGAGTTGGGCAACCCGCCCGGCGGATGGCCGGAGCCGTTCCGCACCAGGGCGCTGGAGGGCCGCCCGCAGCCCAGGCCCGCGCAGGAGCTGTCCGCGGAGGACCGCAAGGGGCTGGCGAAGGACCGGCGGGCGACGCTCAACCGGCTGCTGTTCCCCGGGCCGACGCGCGAGTACGAGACACACCGTCAGACGTACGGCGACACCAGCGTCCTCGACAGCAAGCACTTCTTCTACGGGCTGCGGCCCGGCAAGGAGTACGCCGTCGATCTCGAACCCGGCGTACGCCTCCTGATCGAGCTGGAGGCCGTCGGCGAGGCGGACGAACGCGGGATGCGCACCGTGATGTCCAACCTGAACGGCCAGTTGCGGCCGATCCAGGTACGCGATGCCGCCGTGGCCGCCGACATCCCGGCGACCGAGAAGGCCGACCGCGCCAACCCCGGCCATGTCGCCGCGCCGTTCGCCGGAGTGGTGACGCTCGCGGTCGCCGAGGGCGACGAGGTGGCGGCCGGTGCCACGGTGGCCACCATCGAGGCGATGAAGATGGAAGCCGCGATCACTGCCCCGAAGTCCGGCAGGGTGGCCAGACTGGCCATCAACCCGATCCAGCAGGTGGAGGGCGGCGACCTCCTCGTCGAGATCGTGTGAGGCGGCTGTCGGTCGGTGCCGGCCGCAGCGAGGCGAAGGGGGATGCAATGGCGGAGGAGCGGGGACTCGCCGAGGGGCAGCGCCGGCACTGGCAGCACACCTATGCCGCGCACCCGGGGATGTACGGCGGGCAGCCCTCCGCGCCGGCTGTCCACGCCGCCGAGGTCTTCCGCAGGGCCGGGGCGCAGCATGTGCTGGAACTCGGCGCCGGGCACGGCCGCGACACCCTGTACTTCGTCCGCGAAGGCTTCACCGTCCAGGCCACCGACTTCAGCGCCACCGGCCTGCAGCAGTTGCGGGACGCCGCCCGTGCCCAGCAGGTGGCCGAGCGCATCACCACCGCGGAGCACGACGTACGCGAGCCACTGCCGCTGCCGGACGCCTCCGTGGACGCGGTCTTCGCGCACATGCTGCTGTGCATGGCTCTGTCCACCAAGGAGATCCACGCCCTGGTCGATGAGATCCGGCGCGTTCTGCGGCCGGGCGGCGTCTTCGTCTACACGGTGCGGCACACCGGCGACGCGCACTACGGCGCCGGCACCGCGCACGGTGATGACATCTACGAGCACGGCGGCTTCGCCGTGCACTTCTTCCCCCGCGAACTGGTCGACGCCCTCGCGCACGGCTGGACCCTCGACGAGGTCCACTCCTTCGAGGAAGGCGATCTGCCCCGCCGCCTGTGGCGGGTGACCCAGACTCTGCCCCGTACCTAGAGGGCCCGCGCGACGAGGAGGGCGACGTCGTCGTGGTCGTCGGGGTGGCGCAGGCCGTACAGCAGGAGGTCGCAGATCTCCTCGAGGGGCCGGTCGGGTTCGTCGAGGAAGCTCAGGAGGACGTTCAGACGGTCGTCGATCGCGTGGTGCCGGGTCTCGACGAGGCCGTCGGTGTAGAGGACCAGCAGGTCGCCGGGGCCGAGCTCGGTCGTGGTGGTCTCGAACGGGATGCCGCCGACGCCGAGCGGGGCTCCGGACGGCAGCTCCAGCAGTGCGGCGGCCTGGCCGGGGCGGGCCAGCGCGGGCGGCATGTGTCCCGCGTTGGCGATGCGGCACTGCCTCGTGTGGGGGTCGTACACGGCGTACAGGCAGGTGACGATGTAGTGCTCCAGCTCGCAGGTGATCTTGTCCAGGTGCTGGAGTACGGCGCCGGGTTCCAGGTCGAGGTCCGCGTAGGCGCAGGTGGCGGTGCGCAGTCGGCCCATGGTGGCGGCGGCGTCGATGCCGTTGCCCATGACATCGCCGACGACCAGGGCGGTCTTGTCGTCCTCCAGGCCGATGACGTCGTACCAGTCGCCGCCGACTTCGGTGGTGGCCTGGGCGGGCTGATAGCGGGAGGCGAGTTCCAGACCGGTGTGGTGCGGCGGGTGGTCGGGCAACAGGCTGCGCTGGAGGGTGAGGGCGGTGTTGCGCACGCTCTGGAACCAGCGGGCGTTGTCGATGGCGACGGCGGCGCGGCTGGCCAGCTCACCGGCCAGGACGACGTCGTCCTCGTCGAAGGGGAGCGGATTGCGGGTGCGCTTGAGGTCGAGGGCGCCGAGCACCTCGCCGTGGGCGATCAACGGCACGGCGAGGTAGGAGTGGACGCCGGCGCGGGCCAGGAGCGCGGTGGCCTCGGCGTCGCGGGCGATGCGCGGCAGATCCTGTTCGTCGACGTGGCGCACCAGGACCGGCCGGCCGGTGTGGACGCACAGGGTGACCAGGCGGTCACCGTCGTAGGCGATGAGGTCACCGGGAGGGTCGGCGGCGCGCAGCGCCACGGTGGGATGAGCCGATTTCAGGGCGAGGGCTCGGAAGAACTCCGGGCCGTTGTCCGGCCTGGCCTTGCGGCGGCAGGCCAGGGCGGAGTCGAGGATGTCCACGGCGACCACGTCGGCGAGCGCGGTGCTGGCGATGTCGGCCAGTTCGCGGGCGGTCTCCTCCACCTCCAGCGTGGTGCCGACACGCGTGGAGGCGTCGGCGATGAGGGCCAGGCGTCGCCGGGCCCGGTCGGCCTCGGCGGCCGCGCGGTGCCGTTCGGTGACGTCGACGACCGAGGTCGCCGCGCCCAGCACCCGCCCGCCGGGGTCCTCCAGCCGGTAGAACGACAGGGACCAGGCGTGCTCGTGGTCGGGATCGCTCCGGGGGCGGCCCACGTGGTACTGGTCGAGCAGCGGGGTGCCGGTGGTGAGCACCTGACGCAGTGCGGACTCGATGGTGTCGATGTCGGGCAGGGGGAGTGTCTCTCGCAGGTGACGGCCGACGTGGTCCTCGGCGGGGATGCCGTCGATGCGCTCCAGCGCCGGATTGACCAGGAGATATCGCAGGTCCGGGTCCATGAGGGCCAGACCGATCGGAGACTGGTTGATCAGCCGCTCGCACAGGGCCAGATCGGTCTCGACGCGCTGGAGCAGGCTGTGGTCGGCCGCGATGCCCAGCGCGTAGACATCTCCGACATCATCCAGCAGCCGCATGTTGCGGAACTCCGTCAGGCGGGTGCTGCCGTCCTTGTGCCGGATGGGGAAGGAGCCGGCCCAGCTCCGGCCCGTCTTCAGCACCTCTTCGAACAGTTTCACCACGGACTGGAGATGCTCGGGGTGGATGAACAGTCGCGCCGCGTGCTTGCCGAGAGCCTCTTCCGACGTGTAGCCGAAGAGTTCCTCGGCCTGGGGGGTCCAGAACACGATGCGCCCGTCGGCGTCGAGGACCACCGCGGCCACGCTCAGCACATCCAGCAGGCCGGTCGGCCGGGGCTGCTCGGGGCCGTACCCGTCACTGCGGGACTGGAAGGATTCGGCTTTCATCCCTGATCCTCCTCCGCCGACCGACAGGACGCGCGTACGTCTGTCGGCGTCACCGCGCATCCGGCTCTGATACCCGGACTTCCCTGCTGCCTCCGGCCCACACGCGTCGGCGATCAGCACATCAGGGAGGCCGGTCCGGCCACCAGCTGCCGGGATCGTGCACATCGGACGGACAAGCAGGACCATAGTCATGAAGAGGATGGGACCAATGGATTCTGTGCGAAAAGGTTCCGATGTGCGCACGTCCGCAGGGCCGCGCGAGCTGTTCGACGCGTCCACCGACGCGGCAGCGGTGGTATCCGCCGACGGCATCGTGGTCGGCTGGACCCGGGGCGCCGAAGAACTCCTCGGGTACCCGGCGTCCGAGGTGGTCGGCGGCTCCGCCGCGCGGCTGCTGGCGGTGCCCGGGGACCCGGTACGGGTGACCGGCGTCGCCGAGCGGTGCCGCACCGGAATGGGGTGGAGCGGTCTCATCCCCGTACGACACCGCGACAGCGGCCGTCTCGAGGTCGACCTGCGGGTCTCGGCATCCTTCCGCATCGGTGGCGACGAGTGCTTTCTGCTCTCGGCACGGGAGCAGAAGCCGCAATGGACGATGGGCGAGTCCGTCCTCGACGGATTCCTCACCCGCTCGCCGGTCGGCATGGCGGTGATGGACACACAGCTGCGCTACGTGTGGCTGAACGACACCCTGGAACGCTTCGGCGGTGTGCCCCGTGAGCAGCGACTCGGGCGTCGCCTGAGCGAGCTGCTGCCCGGGCTGCAGGCGGACACCCTCGAGGGACTGATGCGCAAGGTACTGGCGACCGGGGTCCCGGTGACCGACTACGAGTACGTGGGATGGAGCTGGGCCGATCCACACCGCCAGCACGCCTACTCCACGTCCTTCTTCCCGCTCGTGGACGCCGACGGCTCCGTCACCGGGGTCTGTTACATGGTCCTGGACGTCACCGAGCGGTGGAATGCCCGGCAGCTGTTGTCGCTGGTCAACGAAGCCGGGACCAGCATCGGCAGGACCCTTGACGTGATGCGGACGGCTCAGGAGCTGGCCGACTTCGCGGTTCCCCGCTTCGCGGACTTCGTCGTCGTCGATCTCCTGGAGCCTGTCCTGAGCACCGAGGGGCACGGCGCGTGGCTGACCGATGCGGGGCCCGCACCGGCGAAGCCGGTGATGCGCCGCGCCGGTATGAGTTCGGTGCGGGAGGGCTGTCCGGAGGCCGTGGCGCGGGTCGGAGACCGAGTCGACTTCCTCCCCCCGCCGCACGACGTGAATCTGCTGATCAGCGGTGAGCCGATCCTCATCCCGGTCCTCGACCCGTCCGACGCCCTGTGGGTTGCCGAACAGCCCGCGAGGACGGCCAGCATCCGCGAGTTCGGGCTGCACTCCCTGATCTCCGTACCGATGCGGGCGCGGAACACCGCCCTGGGCCTCACCACGTTCGTACGGTCACTCAATCCCGTCTCGTTCCAGCCCGACGACGTCCTGCTGGCCGGTGAACTGGTGGCACGGGCGGCGCTGTGCGTGGACAACGCCCGCCGCTACACCCGGGAGCACACGGCAGCGGTCACCCTGCAGCGCAGCCTGCTGCCGCACGCCCTGTCGGGCGGAACAGCGCTGGAGGTGGCCTTCTGCTATCGGCCGGCGGACCCGACGGGTGGGGTCGGTGGCGACTGGTTCGATGTGATCCCGCTGTCCGGCGCCCGGGTGGGCCTCGTCGTCGGCGACGTGGTCGGCCACGGCATCACCGCGGCGGCGACCATGGGCCGACTGCGCACCGCGGTGCAGACCCTCGCCGACATGGAGATGCCCCCGGACGAACTGCTGGCTCACCTGGACGACCTCGTGCTCCGGCTCAGTGAGGAGAGGACCGGCGACGAGGCGGACAACCAGAGCGCGAGCGCCTTCCTCGGAGCGACCTGCCTGTACGCCGTCTACGACCCCGCCACGAGGCGCTGCACGATGGCCCGGGCCGGCCATCCGCCACCTGTCGTGGTCGCACCCGACGGGCACGTCTCCTTCCCGGAGCTCCCCGCAGGACCTCCGCTGGGGCTGGGCGGGATGGCGTTCGAGACCACCGAGATCGAGCTCGCCGAGAACAGTCTGCTGGGTCTCTTCACCGACGGTCTCGTCGAGGGAGCCGACCGCGACATGGAACTGGGCATGTCCCGGCTCGGCGCCGTGCTCGCCCAGCCGGACCCCCGCCTCGGAACGCTGTGCTCGTCCGCGGTGCAGCAGCTCGTGCCCGTTCCCCAACCCGACGATGTCGCCCTCCTGCTGGCGCGCACGCACGCGCTGGGGGCCGACCAGGTCGCCTCGTGGGACGTGCCCGTGAACCCGGCCGCCGTCGCGGATATCCGCGCCCGCGCGACCCGCCGGGTCGAAGCCTGGGGCCTCGGAGAACTGGCCATGACGACGGAGCTCATCGTCAGCGAGCTGGTCACCAACGCGATTCGCTATGCCACACCGCCCATACGCCTGCGACTGCTCCGCGACTCCCGCCTGACCTGCGAGGTCGCCGACGCCAGCAGCACCGCCCCACGGCTGCGGCACGCCCGCAGCACGGACGAGGGCGGCCGCGGCCTGTTTCTGGTGGCCCAGCTCGCCCATCGCTGGGGTGCCCGGTTCTCGGCCGACGGAAAGATCATCTGGGCGGAACAGGAGATCCCGTGAGGGTGCTGCGGGTGCCGTCATGCCGCCTGCACCACGACGGCCGTCGCGGATCAGGAATATGCTCGACCGTCCAGCTGTCCATCCGGCGCCGGTCGGGAGTGCCATGGCCATCACACGTGCCGTCAGCACACCTCTCACCTTGGGACTTCTGCTCCTCGTGACAGGATGTGCCGGCGCCGACACGCTCGGCATGTCCCCGCCCGTTCCCCACCCTGCCCCGGCCCGTATGTCCTCTGCGGCGGCCCCGTCCTCTCCTTCGTCCAGTCCGCTGCCGGACACCGATCCGCGCTCCGACTCCGCCTCGCTGAGCATCCCTGCCATCGGTGTGCGGGACCTGGAGGTCGTTCCCTACGAAGGAACGACGGACGACGCGCCAGGGACGCGCATCCAGGACCGCGGCGTCGCCGCCAGCCCCTACGGTGACCAGGGCGGTGTCGGTCCCGGCGAAACGGGCAACTACCTCGTCACCGCCCACCGCCTGAGCGCGGGCGGCCCGCTGCGCGAGCTGCCCGAACTCGACAACGGTGACACCGTACGCGTCGAGTTGGGGAGCACCGTCTACACGTACAAGATCACCAAGACCCGGTGGACGTCCTTCCGGTCCGCGCGCTCACTCGCCGAGCAGCGCGCCGCCGTACCCGGCTCGCCCGGCGAAGTGCCCACCCAAGCCATGATCACCATATCGACATGCGCCACGCCCGAGGACAATGCGGCGGGGAACTTCTGGCGAGACGACAGGAACAATCCCGAGCACCGCATAGACAAGATCGGCGTACTCGCGTCGGCGGAGCGGTCGGCGGGCAGCGGCTCCGCTCCGCGGGGCTACGACCGGGCGGGCTGATTGGCGATCAGAAGAGTGGTCCCAGCCGGGCGAAAGCCCAGGCGGGTGTAGATGCGGGCGACGGCATCCTCCGCGTAGGCGAGAAAGACGGTGTCCACGCCGTGGTCGCGGGCGTGGATCGCCGGCGCTGCCGTGACGGCGGCTGCCAGTCCCCGGCGGCGAGCGGTGGGGAGGGTGCCCACGCCGCCGATCTCGGCGGTGCCGTGAGCGGGGTGGTAGTGGCCGACGGCGAGCGGGGTGCCGTCAGGGGCGAGCGCAGCGATGAGCGTTTTGTGCCCGGCGCGGATGGCGGGGCGCGTTGTTGCCAACGCGCCGTCCGCGGTCACCTCTGCGGCCACCCTCGCCAGTTCCGCGCGGCCCGCCGAGCCCACCGAGGTGCCCGCCACGGCGAAGGCGAGGCGGGGGAGAGCGAGGGCTGCGGGCAGAGCCGGGTCGTCGGCCGTCAGCTTGCGGATCGTGATGCCGTCCGGCAGCGGCTGCGGGCGCACCGGGGCGTGCGGGTCGAGGGCCATCAGTGGGCGTTCTTGCACGGGGAGGCCGGCGGCCTCGATACGGGTGCGCAGCGTCGGTGCCGCCTCGGCGAGCCACTCGAAGGCTTCCGGCACACCGAGTTCACGCTGCCGGGCGCGGACCCGGGCGATGTCGGCGGTGGTGACGGTCGCGGCTTCTGCGGTGGGTTGAGCGTGGCTGGGACCGCCGTAGTACGGGGTGCCTGGTTCTGTGCGCACAAACAGCCGCAGCGGTCCAAAGTCCTCGGCGTCGGCGAACAGGAGCAGCACGGTGGCGTAGTACTGCTCGATACGGGCACGCAGCGCTGCAACGCTCATACGGCGCATCCCACCACGCAGCGGCCCGGTGCCGCATCCGAGAATTGCGGTCGGGCAGTGCCCCGGCACTGCTGTGCCGGGGCGAACCTGGTGCCGCCGCGGCGTGATCTACGCGTTCTTCGGTGCTGCCTGTTGCACGACGTCGAAGGACCACAGGGTGGAGTGGGTTGCCGCGGGCTTGGGGCGTTCGCCGCTGTCCGCGCCGGCGCCCTGGTGGGCTGCCTTCATGGGTCCCTCCATCCAGGCCTGGAAGGACTCCTCGTCGCGCCACCGCGTGTAGACGAGGTAGTTGTCGGTGCCTTCGACCGGCCGCAGGAGTTCGAACCACTCGAACCCGTCGGAGCTCTCCACGGCGTGGGCACGGGCGGCGAAGCGCTTTTCCAGTGTTTCCCGCTGCTCGGCGGGAACGGTCAGTACGTTGATCTTGACTACGCTCATGCTCCTCATCCTGCCGCACGGCAGGCAGGCAGACGGGGAAGGGGTGAGTCCAAGAAGGCCCGTGGGTCAGCGCTGGTACAGCCCCACGAGGGTGCCGCTGGCGAGCTGCCGCTTTTCGACGGCCTCGTGCAGCTGGTCGGCGCTGGGCGCGTCGGGGAGGACGCATGGTTCTGCCAGGGCGTAGAGCCGGAAGAGGTAGTGGTGCGGGTTGTCTCCCGGCGGCGGATGCGGTCCGCCCCAGCCATGGTCGCCGTAGCCGTTGACGAGTTCGGTGCCGCCGGGCGGGTGCTGTCCGGTGCCGACGCCGTCACTGTGGGGATCGATGCCGACGACGGCCCAGTGCACGAAGGTGCCCGACGGGGCGTCGGGGTCTTCGCACAGCAGGACCAGCTCCGCCGCGTCGTCCGGCACGCCGCTCCATGTCAGCGGAGGGGAGGCGTTGTCTCCCTCGTACGCGTAGCGGCGCGCGATGAAGGATTGGTCACTGAATGCGCTGCTGTTGAGGTCGATGCCAGCCATATGGCCCGGGGTACCCAGGCCGGGGCCGGACATGCGTACGCGTCGCGCGGGCCGGCCGGCCTGCTCACGTGAACGGCACCGAATAGGTGCGGCCCTCGACGCCCCACTCCCCGGTCGGCGGTTTCGCCCCGTCGTCGATCGCCCGCAGTGTGGGCCGGCCGATATGGGCGTAGACCAACCGCCGCACCCCGTGCCGTACGGCCTGCTCGGCAACGGTGTGCACGGGTGCGTGGCCGCCGACGCCGCCTCGGAACCGTATCGGCCGGTTCCACGCGGCGGCCTCGGCGAACATCAGGACCGCCCCCGCGGCCCAGTCCGGGAACTCCCAGAATTCCGGCGCCCACACCACCATCGCTGCGCCCGCTTCGATCCGGTAGCCGTATGCGGGATGCGAGGTGTGGACCACCGGACAGCGCCGTACGTACACGCCGCTCAGTTCCAGGTCGCCGGACCACAGCCGGACGCCCCGCGCGGCTGCGCTCCGGCGCAGCGCGGCCCGCAGTTCCGACTGCTCGTCGGTGACCAGCCAGCCGTCGAGCCGCCCGGGCGGCGGTTCGGCGCCCGGCCCGCCGTCGAAGGCCACGTGGTGCCCGGCGCAGCGCAGCAGGAGACCGGCGGGCGCGAACCGCGGCGAGTTCATCGCCCCGATGCCGAGCAACGTCAGCCGCAGCCGGCGGGTCATCGGCCGGTCCGCGTGCCGGGCCGCAACACGAGCGTGTCGTCGGGCTGCAGCGCCACGTTCACGCCCGCACTGATCCGGTCGAGCGTCGCGCGCAGCCATACGCGGTCCTGTGCGGCCGCGGGTTCCAGCCGCATCCGCCGGGCCTGCAGGGGCACCATGCGCAGGCCGGCCAGTTGTCCGGTGTCTGCCGCAACCGTCACGAAGTAGGCAAGGCGGAGATCGTCGCGGTACTCCTCGTAGCCGGAGATTCCTTCGTAGTCGTCGATGAAGTCGCCGCAGCCGTAGAGAATCAGCCGGTCCCGGTACACCTCCAGGGGACGCGGGTGATGCGAGGAGTGGCCGTGGACAAGATCCACGCCGCCGTCCACCAGGGCGTGCGCGAAGCGGACCTGGTCCCGGGGAACGTGGTAGCCCCAGTTGGAACCCCAGTGCACCGAGACGACGGCGATGTCGCCGGTCCGCCTGGCCCTTCGTACGCGCTCGACCACGGCGTCGGCGGAGGCCTGCGAGAAGCCGGGCACGTACGCGACACCGGGCAGGTCAGCGGTCGCCTCCCAGTCGGACGGAATGCCGCTCGACGCCGCTCCGAGGGCGAACACCAGCACACGGCCGGTGCCGTCGAGGGGCACCACCGCGGGCGCGTACGCCTCGGCGGCGTCGCGTCCCGCGCCCGCCGTACGAAGTCCCGCACCGGCCAGCACGTCCAGGGTTTCCGCCAGGCCGGGGCGACCGAAGTCCAGGACATGGTTGTTGGCCAGGACACAGACGTCGGGCCGGGCCACCGCCAGGGCGGGCAGGTTGGCCGGGTGCATCCGGTAGTGGACCGCCTTGTCGTACGCAAAGCCGGCGCAGCGTGTGATCGCCGTCTCCAGGTTGATGATCCGAACGTCCGGAGCGGCTTCGTCGAGCACTCGCAGCGCCTCGCCCCAGGGCCAGGACGCGGAGACCGGCGCGGGGATCGGGCCGTTGACCGCCTCCGCCAGCTCCACATAGGAGCGGGCGTCCACAACGTAGCCCTCCCGCAGCGCCGGGTCGCCGGGGTGGGCAAGGATCTGGTCGACGCCGCGCCCGAGCATCACATCGCCGCACAGGAACAGTGTCACCAGGCTGCCGCCCATGTCCCCACCGTAGGCCGCCTCGCCACAGGCGTCGTCCGCCCCCCGCGCCGATGAAATCCGCACCGCCCGGACGGGTACCCGGTCCAGAGGACCGACGGCGCATCGGCCATGGGGCCGGCAGCCCTGAGGAAGAAGATGATGTCAATGATCTCCCAGGTGGTCACGGTGCCCGCCGACGGCGCTTCGCTGGTGGGTGACCTGGTCGTGCCGGCACCGGCGCACGGCGTGGTGCTGTTCGCACACGGCAGCGGCAGTTCCCGGCACAGCCCGCGCAACCGCATGGTCGCCGCCGAGCTGCGCACCGCCGGACTGGCCACTCTGTTGATGGACCTGCTCACCGAGCGGGAGGACCAATATGACGCGCTGACCGCCGAGCACCGCTTCGACATCCCGCTCCTGGGACGCCGAGTGGTGGCCGCGATCGACTGGCTGGAGCAGCAACCGGACGTCAGGGGACTGCCCGTCGCCCTGTTCGGTGCCAGCACCGGTGCGGCCGCGGCCCTGGTGGCCGCCGCCGAGCGACCCGACCGCGTGGTGACCGTGGTGTCGCGAGGCGGCCGGCCCGACCTGGCCGGCGACGCCCTGGGCGCCGTACAGGCACCGGTGCTGCTCATTGTCGGTGGTGACGACCAGCAGGTGCTGCGGCTCAACCAGGAGGCGGCCCGGCGGCTGCACGCCCCGCACACTCTGCACGTGGTGCCCGGTGCCACCCATCTGTTCGAGGAGCCCGGTGCGCTCGAGCAGGTCGCCGACACGGCGCGGGAGTGGTGCACAGAGCGACTGCGGTCCGCCCAAGAAGCCACGAAGGGGCGTTGAACGGCGGGTCCGGGCCATGGGCCGCCCCTGAGTTCACCTGAGGCGGCGGCCTCGGCCCCGGACCGCGGGGCCCCAGGGGCGCGGAGCCGCGTCGGGCCCTGCCTTGCCTGCGCCTGGCGCCTGGCGCAGGCTGGTCGCATGGGTGCTCATGACGGCCCGACGCTCATCACCTCTGTGCAGCGGGCCTTCCGCCTGCTGGAGGCGGTGAGCGCGCACGAGAACGGCGCGCCGGCGAAGCAACTGGCACGCGAGACGGGTCTGCCCCTGGCCACCGCCTATCACCTGCTGCGGACGCTGGCGCATGACGGATACGTACGGAAGCTGGACGACGGGGGGTTCGTCCTGGGCGACAAGCTGCAGGCGCTGCAGACCGAGGGCAGCGGACAGGCGCTGCTCAGCCGCGTCCGTCCCACGCTCGCCGCTCTGCGGGACGAGTTCGCGACCGCCACCTACCTGACCTTCTACGAGGAGGGGGAGATCCGGGTCGCCGAGATCGTCGACAGCCCGCGGGCGCCCCGCGTCGACCTCTGGGTGGGATTCCAGGACGCGGGACACGCCACCGCGCTGGGCAAGTCCGTGCTGCGAGAACTGGATGAGGAGTCGCGCAAGGAGTACCTCTCCCGGCACACCCTCGCCGACCTCACCCCACGGACGATCACCAGCCCTTCGGAACTGCTCCGGCGGCTCGACACCTCACCCGTGGCCCCGGCCGTCACGGACCTGGAGGAGTACGCCCTTGGCACCGTGTGCGTCGCTGTGCCCGTCTACAGCGGGGGCACGCTCGGCTCGCTCGGTGTCTCACTGCCGGCGGACCGGTTGTCCCGGCTTGAGGAGATCCGGGCGCGGCTGCTCCCGATCGCGAGTCGAGTGACCAGGAACCTTTCGCTCACTATCTGAAAATTGTGTCCTTGCGGCGCCCGAGCCGAGGCACTTTCCTGGATGAAGTCGGACAAACCGGGAGTATCCCTCGTTGCTCCCCCGGACAGGTGAGGATTGCGGACGAAGCATGAGTCAGGCCCGGGACCATGGTGGCGGCCACTGGCACATGAGGCCCTTCAAGAGTCTCGTTGCATCAGCCCACAGGCACGCCGCCGCACAACTGGCCACCGGTATGCCCGTACTGCCCATGCTGATCGTCGCGGTGTACGTGGTGGTCGCCCTCTTCTGCGACGGAGGGATGATCTGGCTGCCGCTGCTCGTGGCCGGGCCCGCGCTGGCCGCCACCACCAACGGGCCGCGAGGCGTCCTCTGTGTCGGTCTCCTGGCCATGGTGCTGGGCACCACGCTCGGAGCCCGGGCGGGGATTCCGCGCCACGAACTGACTGCCGTGCTGTCCGCCCTGGTGGTCGTCACGCTGGCGGGTGGCCTGGCCAGCGTGCTGCGAGGACGTCGTGAGCGGGTGCTCGCGGCCGTTCGCTCGGTCGCGGAGGCCGCTCAGCATGCGCTTCTCAAACCCGTACCGGAGACCGTCGGCCCGTTCCGGGTGGCCGTCCGCTACAGCGCTGCTGCGGCGGAGGCTCGTATCGGTGGAGATCTCTACGCGCTGGTGAACACGCCGTACGGGGTCAGGCTGATCGTCGGCGATGTGCGCGGCAAGGGGCTGCCCGCCGTGGGGACCGCCGCACTGGTGCTCGGTGTCTTTCGCGAGGCCGCCTACGACGAGCCCGATCTGCTCGCCGTCGTCGACAGGATCGAGCGCAGCCTGGCGCGCAATCTCGCCCATGACGACTTCGTCACCGCCGTGGTCGCCGGATACCCGCAGACAGGGCAGCTGGAGGTGGTCAACTGCGGACATGCGCCTCCGCTGTTGGTACGCGAGTCGGGCAGTGTTGTGGCGGTGGAGCCCACCCGTCCGACGCCACCGCTCGGATTGCGTGCCCTCTCGGGCGAGGCCCCCAGCCTCCAGGTGCTGCCCTTCGCCGAGGGGGATCAGCTGCTGCTCTACACCGACGGGGTCACCGAGGCCCGCAACCACGGGCGTGAGTTCTACCCGCTGGCCGAGGGGCTTGCGCGACACGTGTGCGACGAACCGGCGCGCACCCTCACCGGGCTCCATGACGAACTGCTGGCACACGTGGGCGGTCGGCTGCATGATGACGCGGCGCTGCTCCTGCTCCGCAAACCGGCCCCTGCCGAGATCGGCGAAGGGGCGGCGGACCCGGTGTCTCCCGCGCCGTGTTCATCCGGAGCCCCATAGGCCCCGCTCAGCCGCGCTGATCAAGCTCCGTAGTCACGCCGCGACGAGATCGGCCCACCGAGTGACCCCGCCGGAGTGGACGGACATGCCGTGCCGAGTCGCCAGTGCGTGGACGATCTCCTCGCCTCGACCGTGCTCGTCCGGGTCGATCTCCGCAGCCGACTGCCCCGCCGGACACGCGGGGCCCGCGTCGGTGACTTCGATGCGCAGGGTGCCGAGTCCGTCGCCCCGGGCCCAGGACAGCCGCAGCTCCGCCGGGGGCAGGGCGTGGACGATCACGTTGGTGACCAGTTCCGACACCACCAGGAGACAGTCATCGACGAGCTCCGGGAAGACGTTCCAGTCTGCGAGCAGCGCCCGCACACGTCCACGCACGACCGAGACCGCCCCCGGGACGTGCGGGAGCGGACAGACCAGTGCGCATGCCGCCCGAGGCGATGTATTGAGCTGTACCGCCATCTGCTCTCCTCTGTGAGCGCTGTGGGCCGGACGCCGGGCCTCAACGCGCGCAGCCGGGCCTCGTTGCACGCTAAGGAGCGAAGCGAGGCCGGTCAACGAATGGCGGTCGGCATTACCGAACGCCGACGCCCATCCGCTGATGAAGCGGCGCCCGGCACGTACAGCGGACGCCCCATGGCGGGGCTACGCTCGCTTTATGGCCGGCCCGGTTCAGTCGATCGAACGGGCGGCGGCGATCCTGCGTCTGCTCGCCGGTGGGCCCCGCCGACTCGGTCTCGGCGAGGTGGCGGCCTCGCTCGGGCTGGCGAAGGGCACCGCCCACGGTATTCTGCGCACACTGCAGCACGTGGACTTCGTGGAGCAGGACGAGGAGACCGGAAAGTACCAGCTCGGGGCCGCTCTGCTGCACCTCGGCACCAGTTACCTCGACGTGAACGAGCTGCGGTCGCGCTCGATCAACTGGGCCGATGCCCTGGCCGCCCGCAGTGGGGAAGCGGTCCGTCTGGGCACCCCTCTGGAGGGCAAGGTCCTGATCGTCCACCACGTGTTCCGGCCGGACGACACACTCCAGACCCTGGACGTGGGCGCGCTGCTGCCGCTGCACGCCTCCTCGCTCGGCAAGGTGCTGCTGGCCTTCGGGACCGAGCCCGTGGAGTCGGCCCTGGAATCCGGGCTGGAGGCGTACACCCGGCACACCCTGGTCGTCCCGGAACAACTCACCCGGGCGCTCGCCGAGGTCCGGGAACTGGGATGGGCCGCCGAGGTCCAGGAAATGAGCATGGGCGAAGCCGGCGTCGCCTCGCCGATCCGAGGGCACGGCGGTCTCGTGGTGGGCGCCATCGGACTGTCCGGCCCGGTCGAGCGGATCTGTGACAGCCAAGGCCGACCCCGGCCCAGCCTGGTCACGCTGCTTCGCGAGGCCGCTCGGGCGATCTCCAGAGAGCTGGGCGCAGCCCGCTGGTAGTGCCACCGCCCCCGGTACATCGGAAGGGACACCCGATCATGGTTGAACGGTATGTGATGTCCATAGATCAGGGCACCAACTCCACCCGATGCATCCTGTTCGACCACCACGGTCGGCTGGCGTCGGTTGCCCAGCGGGAGCATCAGCAGCACTTTCCCCGCCCCGGATGGGTCGAGCACGACGCTCTCGAGATCTGGCGCAATCTGCAGCGCGTCGTACCCGAGGCCTTGTCCGTCGCCGGTGTCGCCGCCGGAGACGTCGTCGCCATCGGCCTCGCCAACCAGCGCGAGACGACGGTGCTCTGGGACCGGCTCACGGGTGCCCCGCTGGGCAGGGCGATCGTCTGGCAGGACACCCGCACAGCGCCGCTGGTCGAGGACCTCAGACACCGACCCGGAGACGAGTTCTTCCTCGAGCGGTGCGGCCTGCCCCCCTCGACCTACTTCTCGGCGCTGCGCATCCGCTGGCTGTTCGACCATGTCAACGGGCTGGAGCAGCGCGCCAAGGACGGCGAGGTGCTGTTCGGCACGATGGAGAGCTGGCTGATCTGGAACCTCACCGGCGGTGCGGACGGCGGCCTGCACATCACCGACGCCACCAACGCCAGCCGCACCATGCTGATGAACATCCGCACCCTCACCTGGGACGAGGAGCTTCTGGCGTTCTTCGGGGTGCCCCGCCCCATGCTGCCCGGGATCCGGCCTTCCGCCGAGAGCTACGGCGATGCCCGCACCGTCCTTCCGGGGATCCGAATCACTGCCGCCCTCGGCGACCAGCAGGCCGCCCTGTTCGGCCAGACCTGCTTCTCCCCGGGCGAGGCGAAGTGCACCTACGGAACGGGCAGCTTCCTGCTGCTCAACACCGGTACCGACGTCGTACGGTCCCGGCACGGGCTCCTCACGACCGTCGCGTACAAGATCGGGGACCAGCCCCCCGTCTACGCCCTGGAAGGTTCGATAGCCGTCACCGGCTCGCTGGTCCAGTGGTTCCGTGACCGGCTGGGACTGATCAGCAGCGCCCCCGAGATCGAGACCCTCGCGCGGACCGTCGAGGACAACGGCGGCTGCTACATCGTCCCCGCGTTCTCGGGTCTGTTCGCACCCCGCTGGCGCAGCGACGCGCGCGGGGTCATCGTCGGCCTCACCTCGTACATCACCAAGGGACATCTGGCCCGAGCCGTCCTGGAGGCCACCGGCTGGCAGACACGCGAGGTCGTCGACGCCATGAACGCCGACTCCTCCGTCGCCCTGAAACAGCTCAAGGTGGACGGCGGGATGACCTCGGACAACCTGCTCATGCAGTTCATCGCCGACGTACTCGACGTGCCGGTGGTACGGCCCATGGTCGCCGAGACCGTCTCCCTCGGCGCCGCCTACGCCGCCGGACTCGCCGCAGGCTTCTGGCCGGATCTGGAAGTCCTGCGCCGCAACTGGCACCGGGCCGCCCAATGGCTGCCGGACATGGACCCTGAACGTCGGGAGTCGGAGTACGACAACTGGCAACGAGCCGTGGAGCGGTCGCTGGGGTGGATCAAACCGCCGAGGCGCACTTGAGGGTGAAGGCGGTCCTCGGATTCTGTATGCATGCGATCTGTACGGGTACCCGGGCTGCAGAAGGAAGCCGTGAACCGGCAGTTCGCGACCTGCTCCGTGGCCCCGGTGAGGACGAAGACATGGCTCAGCCGCAGAAGAAGGACCTGGTGGATGCGCTGCTGGACCAGTACGGGCGATACAGCCTCGCTGAAGAGGCAGAAATCCACCTCAGGGACTGGCCGCACGCACTGTTCCAGCTGCTGCAGCTGGCAGCACTGACCGACGCCAGAGTGACCCCCGAGACAGCCGTACGCACGTTCATGGCCCTGCGTGATCGCCGCTGGTCGACCGCAGGAAAGGTACGGAAGGCCGGGCCCGAGGAGATCGCCGAGGTCCTCGCCGACGCCGGATACCCCGAGGGTGACCGCAGGCGCGTCAGCACGGCGATGACCGATGCGGCACTGCACCTGCAGGAAGACCATGGAGGCGACCTCGGCGAACTGCGCGACGACGCGAAGATGGACCCGCAGCGGGAACGGGAACTGCTCCGGCACTTCGCGAACGTGGACGACGACGTGGTGGATGCCTTCTTCCGGGAGGCCCA
>NZ_JBQQCE010000184.1:0-17617 GCF_052245645.1 Streptomyces sp. KR55
CATCGACGCGGTGCCTTCGCTGACGACGGTGCGGCTGCCGCTCGCGCAGGCGGGGGCGCGGGCCGGGCGGATCGCCATGGGGCGGGAGGAGCCGCCGCCCGGGGGGATCGCGACGGTGCGGGGGGAGTTGATGGTGCGGGGCTCTTCGGGGGTGCCGCGGGGGTGAGGCATGCCGCCCCGGAGAAGGGGCGGCTTTCCAGCCAGGTCACCTCGATGGTGCAGGAGGACGGCGAGGGGACGGGCCTTTGACGTTGCCTTCGCCTTCTACAGCAGAAGCTGGCGACAGGCGGACTCGGCCGACTGAAGGGCAGCGCCTAGCGGAAGGCGGCGACATGGCGCCGCGCCCAGTCCGCGAACGTGCCGGGCGTACGGCCGAGGACCCGCTCGACGTCGGGGCTGATCCGCTGCTCGGCGGGCGTGGGCTCACCCAGGATGCTCAGCGTGGTCTCGACCACCGGTTCGGGCATGAACCGCAGCATCTGGGCCCGGGCCTCGTCGCGGGTCTGCTCGACGAAGCGGACGGGTTCGCCGAGCGCGTCCCCGACGGCCTCGGCCTGCTGCCGGGGCGTGATGAGGGCGGGACCGGTCAACTCGTAGGTCTGCCCCGCATGTTGGCCTCCTTCGCGCAGCGCCGCCGCGGCGACCTCGGCGATGTCGTCCGGGTCGATGACGGGCAGCCCGACATCGCCGAACGGCGCGGCGACGGTCCGCCGGGTGCGGACCGGCTCGGCCCAGGCGTAGGTGTTGGAGGCGAAGCCGCCGGGCCGTAGGACGGTCCACTCCAGCCCGGACTGCCGTACCGCGTCCTCGATGGCCCGGGCGACGTCCCCGTGCGAGGCCGATCCGGGCCGGGTCGCGACCCCTTGGGAGGACAGCAGCACGATCCGCCGCACTCCGCCCGCCTTGGCGACGTCCACGAGGTCCCGGGGGCTGAGCAGGTGCGCGCTGGGGCCGCCGTTCTGCAGGAACAGCGCGTCGGCGCCGTCGAGGACCGGCCGCAGACTCTCCGCGTCGACGAGATCCGCCGGTCGCCGCAGCACCGTCTGGGGCAGATCCGCGTCGGCGATCCTGCGCGAGGTCGCGGTCACCGGCTCGCCGGCCGCGGCCAGGGTCCGTACGAGCGAACGTCCCACGTTGCCGGTCGCACCCGTCACTACGATCATGTCCAACTCCCATGTTTGGCAGGGCATTTGAATCTGCTGAAAGGGCCCCGGAGGCCGGCTCTCCGGGCGGTGGAAGGACGCTAACACCGTCGGTATAGTGGGTACCTAGAGGAAAGTGGCTACCCCAGGGGGATGCGCATGGCGCCCGACACGACGACCTGGACGCCGGCCGGGGCCACCGAACCGGAACTCGCCTGCCCGATCAGCCCGGTCGTGGACATCGTCTTCAGCCGCTGGACCACACCGATCCTGTGGACGCTCCACACCCACGGCCGGCAGCGCTTCGTCGAACTGGAGCGGCGCATCGCGAAGATCACGCCCAAGGTGCTGACGCAGCGGTTGCGGCAACTGGAGCGCGACGGCCTGATCGTGCGCACGTACCACCCGGAGGTCCCCCCTCGGGTCGAGTACGAGATCAGCGAACTCGGCCGCAGCCTCGCCCCGCTCTTCGCGCACCTGGCCGAATGGGCCGCCGAGAACCTGGACAGGGTCGAACAGGCCCGGCACGACTACGACACAGAACCGGCTGCCCGCTAGCACGTCTGCGTGGGGTCTGGTTCGGGAGTCGCGTCCTTGACCTCAAGTCCCCTTGACGTACGACTCTCTCCCCATGACCGATCACAACAGCCCCATGGACATCCACACCCTCATCCACCGCTACTTCCGCGCCCTCGACGTCCGCGACTTCGCCCCGGACTGGATGCGCCCCTTCGTCACGCCGGACGTACGACTGGAGGCGCCCGTCGGTGTCGAGGAGGGCATCGAGGCCGCCACCCGGCTCACGGAGGAGGCGCTCGGGCGCTTTACGCGAACGCAGCACATGGCCTCCGGGCTCCTCGTCGACGTCGACGGCGAGCGGGGCACCGCCTCTTGGAACGCCCTGATGACCCATGTGTACGACGACGACACGCTGTTCACCGTCGGCAGCCGCTGCGAGGCCGACCTGCGCCGTACTCCAAACGACTGGCGGTTCAGCCGGGTCGCGGTGCGGCCGGTGTGGGCTCAGGGGCCGCCGCCGGTCGTACGTCAGCGGTGAAAAATCCGTCCACCGCGCGATGATTTCCGGGCGGTGCGGCAGTCATCAGTGCTGTCATTGCCGCAACCGGCCCGGACAGCTCAAGGAGTGAACCCCATGCGCATCGTGGTCACCGAGTTCATCAGCATCGACGGAGTCGTGCAGGCGCCCGGCGGGCCCGAGGAAGACACCGACGGCGGGTTCGCGCACGGCGGCTGGTCGCACCCGTACTTCGACCCGGAGGTGCTCGGCCCGGTCTTCGACGGGGGGCTGAGCAGGGCCGAGGCGCTGCTGTTCGGGCGGCGTACGTGGCAGACGATGGCCGCGGCGTGGCCCGAGCGGGCGGGCGACGACCCGTTCGCCGACAAGATGAACTCTCTCAAGAAGTACGTCGTTTCCAGCACCCTCACCGACGCCGACCTGACCTGGAACAACTCCACCCTCATCCCCGGCGGCGAGGCCGTGGCCCGGATCCGGGAGCTGCGCGCGGCCGAGGGCGGCGACCTGGCGATGATGGGCAGCCCCACGCTGGTCCGGACGCTGCTGAGCGAGGGGCTGGTGGACGAGCTCCAGCTGATCGTGATGCCGGTGCTGCTCGGCGGCGGCAAGTCGATCTTCCCGGAGGACGGCGGGAAGCGGCCGTTCGAGCTGGTCTCCACGGTCACCGGGAAGACGGGCGTGAACGTGTGCGTCTACCGGCCGGCCGCCGAGGGGTAGCCGCGGAGGGCGCGGGAGTCCTACGCTCGACCCAACGATATCTCTGACTGAGTCAACGATCCGGAGGGTCGACGATCATGACCGTCCAGGACATCCGCGCCTTCAATCGCTTCTACACCAACGTCATCGGCGCCCTCGACTACGGCCGCCACCTCTACGCCCCCTACACCCTCACCGAGGCCCGCGTCCTGTACGAGCTCGCGCACTCCGCGGGCACGGACGCCGCCGATCTGCGTGCCGAACTCCATCTGGACGCCGGGTACTTGAGCCGCATCCTGAACAGGTTCGAGAAGGACGGGCTGATCGAGCGCGGACCGTCGGAGCGGGATCCGCGCCGCCGCCATATCACCCTCACCGCGCCCGGCCGGGAGGCGGCCGGTCTGCTCGACGAGCGGGCGCGGGAGACGGTGGGGGCGCTGCTGGCCACGGTGCCGTCGGACGACCGGCCGCGGCTCGCGGAGGCGATGCGGACGGTCCGTACGATCCTGGGCGGCGGCCGGGCAGCGCGCCCCGAGGACCCCAAAGACGTCATGCTGCGTGATCCCGGCCCCGGCGACCTCGGCTGGATCGTGCAGCGCAACGGCGCGCTGTATGCCGCCGAGTTCGGCTGGAACACCGACTACGAGGGGCTGGTGGCGAGGATCGTCGCCGATTTCGCGGAGGACCACGATCCGCATCTGGAGCGGGCGTGGATCGCCGAGCTGGCCGGGCGGCCGGTGGGGTGTGTGATGTGTGTACGCGACGAGGCGCCCGGCACCGCCCGGCTGCGGCTTCTGCTCGTCGAGCCGGACGTGCGCGGGCTCGGCATCGGGGACCGGCTCGTCACGGCCGTCGTGGACTTCGCTCGCGGTGTCGGCTACCGCGACCTGGTGCTGTGGACGAACGACGTTCTGACCGCCGCCCGGGGCATCTACCAGCGCCATGGCTTCGTCCTGGTCGCCGAGAAACCGCATCGTTCCTTCGGCAAGGACCTGGTCGGCCAGGACTGGCGGCTGGATCTGCACGCGACACCGGAGTGACGGGAACGCCGGTGTGTATGAAGCTGGGTACATGAAACTGGCGTTCTCCACCCTCGGCGTCCCCGGCCTCCCCGTACCGGAGGTGGCCCGGCTCGCGGCCGCCCACGGCTACCACGGCGTCGAGCTGCGCGCACACCCGGAAGAGCCGGTCCACCCCGGCCTCGGCCTCACCGCACGGGCCGACACGGTCGCCGAGTTCAAGGCGGCCGGCGTCGAGATCCTGGGCCTCGCCGGGTACGCGCGCGTGGCCGCGCCGGGCGACGACGAGCCCGTGCTCGCCGAGATCCGCGACCTCCTCGACCTGGCCCGCGATCTGGGTGCCCCGTACATCCGGGTCTTCCCCGGAGGCGGCCCGGACCAGGAGCCCGCCGAGGCGGACGCGACCGCCGCCCGCCGTCTGGGCACGGCCGCCGAGTACGCCGCCGACGCAGGTGTCCGCATCCTCCTCGAGACCCACGACTCGCACCGCACCGCCGCCGACGCGATCCGCATCCTCGGCCAGGTCGGCCACCGCCAGGTCGGCGCCCTGTGGGACGTGATGCACACCTGGCTGGGCGGCGAGCAGCCCTCGGAGAGCTATGCGGCCCTGTCCCCCTACCTGGGCTACGTCCAGGTCAAGGACATCGCCTCCGCCACCGACACCACCCCGCTCCCCCTCGGCGCGGGCGTCCTCCCGCTCGCCGAGTGCGTCGAGATCCTCTCCCGGCACGGCTGGGACGGCTGGCTGTGCTGGGAGTACGAGAAGCGGTGGTACGAGGCGGCCGCGCCGCTTCCCGGTCTGCTGGACGGCGGCCGGGAGCACCTCGGACGCCTCCTCAACGACTCGGCGTGACCGACCGCCGCTCCGGAGGGTCTCTGCGGCGGAGTGCCCAACTTCCGTCAACTACCCGGCGCTAAAGCGCCGGGCTTGCACAACGGGCATCACTGGCGGTGATGCTGCGTTTGCGTCCAGCCCCGCCCCGGCGCGTGCGCTCCGGTGGTGGGGCAGGGGCCGTTGACTGGGCCCCGCGTCGCCACAACTCCCACGCACGCGCGCGGATGTTGCGGGAGCCTCCCCCACTCTCGGCTTCGCTCGAGCGGGAGGTGCCCCCATCGGTCCGCGTGCGCAACGACGCCGCAGTTCCGGCACGCGAACCAGGCCTGCGAGACCCGGTTCGCCTGGTCGAGGTGGCCGCACTCGGCGCAGGTGCGGGAGGTGTACGCCGGATCGACGTGCACCACCGGTACCCCCGCCCGGCGGGCCTTGTACGTGATGAACGCCCCCAGCTGGGCGAAGGACCAGCTGGAGTGGGTGGCCCGTTGGGGCTTGCGAAGCCGTACCCGCTCGCGGATGCCCGTCAGATCTTCCAGGGCGATCCCGCGACCGGTGCGTTCCGCCTCGGCCACCACATGCTTGGCGATCTTGTGGTTGATGTCCCGCGCCCGCCGCGCCTCCTTGCGGCGCCGCTTCTTCAGCCGGCGCTTGGCGGACGGGGTGTTCTTCTTCTGGAGCTTGGTGCGCAGCTTGCGTTCCCGCAGCCGCGTGCGGTTCAGCTCCCGCCCGGCCATGATCTCACCGTCGGAGGTGGTGGCGATGTTCACAATGCCCAGGTCGATACCGAGGAAGTCCACCGGATCCGTGTCCGGCTCGGCCTCGGGAACCTCGCAGGTGGCCAGCAGGAACCACATGCCGTCCCGGCACACCAGGTCCGACTCGCCCCGCCGGTACAGGGCCAGGGTGGCCATCTGCTCTGTGGAGGCGGTGAACGCCACGTCCTTCATCCGTCCCGACACGGTCCAGATCGAGAGCCGCCGTTCGGGGATCTGCCAGGACAGCATCCGGTCGTCGTAGGGCTGCGCCCCTTCCGGTCGGAAGGTGATCGGTTTCTCGGTGGCCCTGCGGTACCGCTTCGAGCCGGGTTTGCCGAGGTTCCCGGCCTTCAGATTCGCCGTCAGCGCCGCGTAGGCGTCACAGGTCTTCTTGATCACGTGCTGGGCGGCCTGGGCCCCCAGGTTCCACCGCGCCTTCACCTCGTCATAGGTGAGCTTGCGCAGTGCGAAGTTCTTCTTCACGTCCTTTTCGAATGCCACCTCGCCGGCCCACGTGGCCGCTTGGTTGCAGGCGTGCAGAGTCGCCTGAAGTGCCGCCGCCTGCACGGGCGTCGGCAGCAGCTTCACCTGCACCACCAGCTTCACACCTGCGACGCCAGCCGGAACTCCCAGGCCTCACATTCGAACACAGAAAATTCCCCCGTCATCCAGGCCCCGCTGTCCCGTCGCTCCGCGCCGGATGCCACCGGGCTGCTCCGCACCGCTCATCCCAGGATGCGATGCCTCCCGGGCGTGAACCCCCGGGGTTCCTCGCAAGAATCCCGCTGAAACCGGGCGGAATGGGAACCCGCCCCGCACCGCCGTCGTCCAAAGGCCAGGCTGCCGGATGAGTCTCCTCGGTGCGGTGTCGGCCTCGCTGCTGGCTGCGAACGCTGACCACCCTCTCCGCCGTACCGCGGCCGGCGCCCCGCCGCCATCGGCGCGCCCCCCTCCCATGCGCCGATGGCGGCCCTTCGCCCCTTCCCTGTGCGTCCCCTTGACCGGCAGAAACTTCCCGGATATTGGTGGCACTTTGGAAGTTTCCTTCAGCGGACCTCCTCCGGAAGGAGCGCACGTGCACCACACCAGCACGGGAAGCACGGGAAACACCGCGATCCCCTCCAGACGCACCGTCCTCGCCGCCACCGCGGGCGTGACCGCGGCCCTCACGGTCGGCCCCGACGCCCACGCCCGCGACGACGACCGCCAGCTGCGCCGCCTCATCTCCCGTATGACGCTGGAGGAGAAGGTCGGCCAGCTCTTCGTCTCCCGGGTCTACGGCCACTCGGCGACCGCCCCCGACCAGGCCGACATCGACGCCAACCTCAGGGAGTTCGGCGTGCGGACGGCCGCCGAGCTGATCGCCAAGTACCGCCTGGGCGGCGTCATTTACTTCGTGTGGGCGCACAACACCCGCGACCCGCGCCAGATCGCCGACCTCTCCAACGGCATCCAGCGGGCGTCCCTCGCACTGCCGCGCGGGCTGCCCGCGCTCGTCTCCACCGACCAGGAGCACGGCATCGTCGCCCGCGTGGGCGAGCCGGCCACTCTGTTCCCGGGCGCGATGGCGATGGGCGCCGGTGGCTCCCGCTCCGACGCCCGTACGCTCGGCCGGATCGCGGGCGAGGAACTGCGTGCGATGGGCATCCGGCAGGACTACACGCCGGTCGCCGACGTGAACGTCAATCCCGCCAACCCGGTCATCGGCGTGCGTTCCTTCGGCGCGGACCCGGCCGCGGTGGCCGGCCTTGTCGCCGCCGAGGTCGCCGGATACCAGCGCTCGAAGGTAGCGGCGACCGCCAAGCACTTCCCCGGGCACGGTGACACCGAGGTCGACAGCCACTACGGCTTCCCCACCATCAAGCACACCCGGGAACAATGGGAGGCGCTGGACGCACCGCCCTTCCGCGCGGCGATCGAGGCCGGCATCGACTCCATCATGACCGCGCACATCCTGGTGCCCGCGCTGGACGACTCCGGCGACCCGGCCACCCTCTCCCGCCCCATCCTCACCGGCATCCTGCGCGAGAAGCTGGGCTACGACGGGGTGGTGGTCACCGACGCCCTCGACATGGCGGGCGTGCGGACGAAGTACGGGGACGACCGGGTGCCGGTGCTGGCGCTGAAGGCGGGTGTGGACCTGCTGCTCAACGCGCCCAAGCTGGACGTCGCCTGGAACGCGGTCCTCAAGGCGGTGCAGGACGGCGAGCTGACCGAGGAGCGGCTCGACGAGTCGATCCTGCGGGTGCTGCGGCTGAAGGCGAAGCTGGGGCTGTTCGACGATCCCTACGTCAGCGCGCGCGGCGTCGACCGCACCGTGGGGACGAAGGCGCACCTGGCGGCGGCCGACCGGATCGCCGAGCGGACGACGACCCTGCTCGTCAACGAGGGGCAGTTGCTGCCGCTGTCCCGGCGCGAGCATCCCCGGCTGCTCGTCGTCGGCGCCGACCCGGCCTCACCGTCGGGCACCACGGGCCCGCCCACCGGTGTGCTCGCGAGCGCCCTGACCGAGCTGGGCTTTACGGCGACCGCCCTGTCGACCGGCATCAACCCGTCGGCGACGGCCATCGACCAGGCCGTGACGGCGGCCGGGGACGCGGACGCCGTGGTGGTCGGGACGTACAACGTCACGGCGAGCAGCACGCAGAAGACGCTGGTCGAGCGGCTGCTGGCGACCGGGAAGCCGGTGGTCGCAGTGGCGGTCCGCAATCCGTACGACGTGGCCCAACTCCCCGGTGTGCGCGCCTACCTGGCCGCGTACTCGTGGACGGACGTCGAGCTGCGGGCGGCCGCCCGGGTGATCGCCGGGCGGGTGGAGCCGCGCGGGAAGCTGCCGGTGCCGGTGCAGCGGGCCGACGATCCGGCGCGGGTGCTGTATCCCATCGGCCACGGGCTGACGTACTAGCCGTCAATTGGACGTAGGACGCCGTACGCCGCACACCCGACGCACCACCCCCAACGTACGCAAAGCACTCTGCTTGTCTGGCGTGGGCCCGCCGCGGCGGGTCACGCTGGACGGGGGTGGGGGGAATGACCATGCGTGGGAGAAGTGCGGTGGGGGTGGCTCTGCCGGTCCTGCTGGCGGTCGCACTGATGGGCTGTCAGGCGTCCGCGAACGGGGGGTCCGAGGACGATCCGCCGGGCGCTGAGGGGTCGGCGTCCGCTGCGGCGAGCCGGCCTTCCGGGTTCGGGGCGGTGTTCCTCGCGGTCGACGAGTGCAGTTCCTTCGGTACGAGCAGCTTCACCGAGGTCTCCTGCACCAGTGAGCGGGCGGCGGCGCGGGTCGTGGCGCGGCACGACGGCAGGGTGAGCGAGGGGCCGGCGTGCCCGGCGACCACCGACTTCGTGCTGCACATCAGCGAACAGCGCCCCTCGCACGACGAGGACGGCGACGGCGCGATCCCGCAGGGCTACGCCTGTATGCGCAAACTCCAGCCGCCGCACCCCGGCGACCCCGGCGGCGGGGGCGGCCCTCGCACCATCGTCGGCGACTGCGTCTACGACTCCGGCGGCGGCCAGGTCCGGGAGACCGCGTGCAACGGCAAGGGCAAGCAGCAGCCGGAGTACGAGGTGACCGAGGCCGTCACCACCCGCGCCGACTGCCCGGCGTCGACGGCCCTTTACGTCGAACTGGGCGGCGAGAACCCGGTGGGCTGCGCCCGCCCCTTGTGAGCCAAGAGGCGGGCGCAGCACCGACGTTACGGACGCAGGGTCCGCTCCGCGCCGCGCTTGTCGAGCTTGGCGTCGTACTTGGCCAGCGGCTTGGCCGCCGCCGGGTCCGACTGGACCGTGGCGGACGCGACGCCCGCCCACTTCAGGATCTTTGCCGTGGCGAGCGCCTTCTCGTCGGCGACGAGGCCGGCCACGTTGGCGCCGTGGTTGGCGCCGGGGGCGGTGAAGACGTACGAGTCGTCCGCGCCCTTGCCGAGGCGGAACGGCTCGGCACCCCACGGGTCGTTCTCGCCGTAGACGAAGAGCATCTGGTACGCGTTGTGGCGGACCCAGCTGTCCACGTCCCGCATCACGCCCGGCTGGAACCGCATCTCGATGTCCCGCGGCACGAAGTAGCGCGGCGGCAGGTAGCCGTAGCGGATGTACTTCTTCTCGATGTGCGGGAACCCGATCGTCGGCGCGCCCAGCTGGGTGCCCGCCTGGTAGTAGTACGGCGTGTACGGCTCCAGGCCCTGGTCCGTGTAGAAGGAGAACCCGGCGATCGTGTCGATCGAGTTCCAGATCTCCTCATCGGTGGCGTTCTTGGCGTCCACGGGGATCGTGTCGCAGTCGGACAGCAGGCTGTACTGCCAGAAGCCCCACACGTAGTCGAGCACCGTGGCCTCGTAGGCCTTGTCGAGGCTGCCGACGGTGTTGAAGGTGTAGCCGTTCTCGGCCGCGTATGCCGCGTACTTCTTCTCCATCGGCTCCCGGCGCACGAGCGCCTCGCGCTGGACGCCGTTCAGACGGTCGCGGCACTCCTCGGTGCCGACGTTCGCGAAGAACTCGTCGTACGCCGAGTCCTCCTTGTTCACGACGTCGTTGGGGGCGACGTAGGCGACGACGCCGTCCATGTCGCGCGGGTAGAAGCGCTCGTAGTACGTGGCGGTCATGCCGCCCTTCGAACCGCCCGTGGAAATCCACTTCTTGTCGTAGATGGGCTTGAGCGCCTTGAAGATGCGGTGCTGGTCGCTGGCGGCCTGCCAGATGTCCAGCTTCGTCCAGTCGGCCGGGCTGGGCCGGGACGGGGTGAAGAAGCGGTACTCCATGGAGACCTGGTTGCCGTCCACGATCTGCGTCGGCTCGCGGCGGCTGGGGTTCGTGGAGACGTTGTAGCCGCCGGTGTAGAAGACCGTCGGGCGGGAGACGTCCTTGTGCAGCACGGTGATCCGCTGCTCGAACGTGCCCTTGGAGGGCCTGCGGTGGTCGATCGGCTGGGTGTACGTGAGGACGAAGAAGCGGTAGCCGGTGTACGGCTTCTCCTCGACCAGCCGCATCCCCGGTATGGAGAGCAGCCTTTCCTTGATGTCGGTGGAACCGTTGGCCTCCGGCTGGGCGGCGGTGGCCGCCCCGGCCGTGCTCAAGGTGCCTATGAGCACGGTGAGCGCGAGCAGCCATCTGAGCGCCTTGCGCATGCACCCTCCCTGTGAGAACAGATGTGCGCCGGAAGCTATCGGAGCAACTCCATTCACACCAGGGGGGTTTCAGGCGCCCGCGCCTGACCATACGTTCAGAAGAGGATCCAGCCCGAACTCACCGACCCCCCGCTCACCGACCCCTTGACCCGCACGGACCGCTGCCCCATGTACACGAGCGGCGTACCGATGCGGTGGGTGCGCTTGCCCTTGCGGGCCACTGGCTGGTGACCGCGCACCTGAACGCTGACCGACATCGTCCGCTCACGGCCGGGGTTCTTGGCGCGCGTGACGGCGCAGACGTAGCGGCCCTGCTTGTAGACGTGCACGGCGCCGGTGGAGAACGGGAGGGTCCTGACCTTGCGGCCGGCGCAGGAGGCGGCCGCCTGCGCCTCGGCCGGTGCCGCGAGTGCGAGCAGTCCGGACGCGGTGAGTACGGCCATGCCGAGTGCGAGCCCCCGCCGTATCCCTGTCGCTCCCTTGTCCACTTCGCCCGTCCCTCCCGTACCGCGACACATGGCGTACGGGTGTACGGACGCGCGACGTATGTCGGATGGTTGCACGACCGTCAGCGGGACGCCGTGACGGACTCCTCCGGCACCCCGATGAAGGTGCGCCACAGCTCCGCGTACCGCCCGCCTCGCGCCAACAGCTCCTCATGCGTGCCGTCTTCCACGACGCGGCCGTGGTCCATGACGACGACCCGGTCCGCGCGGGCGGCGGTGGTCAGACGATGCGCCACCACGAGGGTCGTACGACGCCCCGCCAGCCGGTCCGTCGCCTGGTTGACCTGTGCCTCCGTCGCCAGGTCGAGTGCGGCCGTCGCCTCGTCGAGGAGCAGCACGTCCGGGTCGACCAGCTCGGCGCGGGCCAGCGCGATCAACTGCCGCTGCCCGGCGGAGAGGTTGCGGCCGCGCTCGGCGACCTCGTGCAGGTAGCCGCCGGTGAGCTGAGCGATCATCTCGTGTGCGCCGACCGCGCGGGCGGCCGCCTCGACCTCGGCGTCGGTGGCGGCCGGGCGGCCGTAGGCGATGGCGTCGCGGACGGTGCCGGGGAAGAGGTACGCCTCCTGCGGGACGACGCCGAGACGGTGCCGGTACGAGGTGAGGTCGAGGGCACGCAGGTCCTGGCCGTCGACGGTGACCCGGCCGCTGGTGGGGTCGTAGAACCGCGCCACCAGCTTGACGAGGGTCGACTTGCCCGCGCCGGTCTCGCCGACGAACGCGACGGTCTGCCCGGCGGGGACGGTGAGGTCGATGCCGCTGAGGGCCTCCTCCTCGTCCCCGTAGGCGAAGTGCACGTCCTCGAAGGCGATGTCGCCGCGCAGGGAGCGGACGTCGCGGGGCTCACCGGCCGGCTTCGTGGACGTCGGTTCCTGCAGCAGCTCCTGGATGCGGCCGAGCGAGACGGACGCCTGCTGGTAGCCGTCGAAGACCTGGGAGAGCTGCTGGACGGGGGCGAAGAACAGGTCGATGTACAGCAGGTACGCGACGAGCGCGCCCGCGGTCAGCGTGGCCGCCTCGACCCGCCCGGCACCCGCGATCAGCACCGCCGCCGCGGCGACCGACGACAGGAACTGCACGAACGGGAAGTACACGGAGATCAGCCACTGGCCGCGGATACGGGCCTGCCGGTAGCTGTCGCTGCGCTCCGCGAACCGCCGCCCGCCGCCCCGCTCACGCCGGAAGGCCTGCACGATCCGCAGCCCGGACACCGTCTCCTGGAGGTCGGCGTTGACCGTCGACACGCGCTCACGGGCGAGTTCGTACGCCTTCACGCTCGCGCGGCGGAAGAAGTAGGTGGCGATGATCAGCGGCGGCAGCGTGGCGAACACGACCAGCGCCAGCTGCACGTCGATCACCAGCAGGGCGACCATGATCCCGAAGAAGGTGACGACCGAGACGAACGCCGTGACCAGGCCCGTCTGCAGGAACGTCGACAGGGCGTCGACGTCGGTCGTCATCCGGGTCATGATCCGGCCGGTCAGCTCCCGCTCGTAGTAGTCGAGTCCGAGCCGCTGGAGCTGGGCGAAGATCTTCAGCCGGAGCGAGTACAGCACACGTTCACCGGTCCGGCCGGTCATCCGCGTCTCGCCGATCTGCGCGCACCACTGCGCGAGCACCGCGAGCAGCGCCAGCAGCGAGGCCGCCCACACGGCGCCGAGGGCGGCCTGGGTCACGCCGCTGTCGATACCGTGCCGGATCAGCACGGGCAGCAGCAGTCCCATGCCGGCGTCGACGGCGACGAGGCCGAGGCTGACCAGCAGGGGCAGCCCGAAGCCTTTCAGCAGCCGCTTCAGGCCGTACGACTCCTCCGGCCGGACCGCGTGCGCCTCGTCGACCTCGGGGGTGTCGGTGGCCGGGGGCAGGGCGTCGACCTGGGCGAGGAGTTCGGGGGTGGCGGGCGTCCCGGCGAGCGCGGTGTCCTTCGGCTCGCGGTCGCCGGTCCACAGGCGGGGGGTGACCCCGCGCTCGGCGTCGAACTCGGCGTCCAGTTCGTCCCGTACGGAGGTGTCCTCCGGCGGGACGGCGGGCTGGGCGTGGCCCGGGGAGACGCCGCCGAGTCCGTCGGGGTCGGTGAGCAGGCGGCGGTAGAGGGCCGAGCGCCGCTGGAGCTCCTCGTGGGTGCCGAGGTCGGCGAGGCGGCCGGCGTCGAGGACGGCGATGCGGTCGGCGAGGTTGAGGGTGGAGCGCCGATGCGCGATGAGGAGCGTGGTCCGGCCCTGCATGACGTGCTTGAGCGCCTCGTGGATCTCGTGCTCGACGCGGGCGTCCACGGCGGAGGTGGCGTCGTCGAGGACGAGCAGGCGCGGGTCGGTGAGGATCGCGCGGGCGAGCGCGATGCGCTGGCGCTGGCCGCCGGAGAGGGTCAGGCCGTGCTCGCCGACCTTGGTGTCGTAGCCATCGGGGAGCTCGGCGATGAAACGGTCCGCCTGGGCGGCGCGGGCGGCGTTCTCGATCTCCTCCTGGGTGGCGTCCGGGCGGCCGTACGCGATGTTGTTGCGGACGGTGTCGGAGAACAGGAACGAGTCCTCGGGGACCAGCCCGATCGCGGACCTGAGCGAGTCGAGGGTCAGCTCGCGGACGTCGTGGCCGCCGACGAGGACGGCGCCGCGGGTGACGTCGTAGAAGCGCGGGAGGAGGAGGGAGACGGTCGATTTTCCGGAGCCCGAGGAGCCGACGACGGCGAGGGTCTCGCCGGGGCGGATCTCGAAGCTGAGCCCCTCGAGGACCGGCTTGGAGTCGTCGTAGGCGAAGGAGACGTCGTCGAACTCGACGGTCGCGGGGGCGTCGGCGGGGAGTTCCTTGGTGCCGTCGGTCAGCGAGGGCTCGGTGTCGATCAGCTCCAGGACGCGTTCCGTGCCGGCGCGGGCCTGCTGGGCGACGGTGAGGACCAGGGCCAGCATGCGGACCGGGCCGACGAGCTGGGCGAGATAGGTGGAGAAGGCGACGAACGTGCCGAGTGTGATGTGGCCGCGCACGGCCAGCCAGCCGCCGAGCGCGAGCATCGCGACCTGGCCGAGGGCGGGGACTGCCTGCAGGGCCGGGGTGTACTTGCTGTTCAGGCGGATGGTGCGCAGCCGCCCGGCGTACAGCTTCCGGCCGACCTCGCGCAGCTTGCCGGTCTCCTGGTCCTCCTGCCCGAATCCCTTCACCACGCGGACACCGCTGACGGCACCGTCGACCACGCCCGCGACGGCGGCGGCCTGGGCCTGGGCGTACCAGGTGGCGGGGTGGAGCTTGGAGCGGGAGCGCTTCGCGATGAACCAGAGAGCGGGGGCCACGGCCAGGGCGACCAGCGTGAGCGGAAGCGACAGCCACGCCATGATCACAAGGGAGATCAGGAAGAGCAGGGCGTTCCCGATGGTCATCGGGAGCATGAAGAGCAGACCCTGGATCAGCTGAAGGTCGCTGGTGGCCCGGCCGACGACCTGGCCGGTGGACAGCTCGTCCTGACGGCGGCCGTCGAGCCGGGTGATCGTCCCGAACATCTCCGTCCGCAGGTCGTGCTGGACGTCGAGGGCGAGGCGGCCGCCGTAGAAGCGGCGGATGTAGGTGAGGACGTAGACGAGCAGTGCGGCGCCGATGAGGGCGCCGGCCCAGGGGGCCATGCCCCGGGTCCGGTCGCCGATCACATCGTCGATGATCACCTTGGTGATCAGGGGGACCAGGGCCATGACGGCCATGCCGGCGAGCGAGGAGCCCAGGGCCAGGACGACGTCCTTGGGATATCGCCAGGCGTAACCCCACAGTCTCCGTGCCCATCCCCGTTGCGGTGCCACGCCGGTGCCCTCCTGCAGATCTGATCTTCCGGAAGGCACCAACGTCGACGGAAGCGGATTTCATCCCTCCGCAACAATCACGTACGAACGCGCAGCGAGTAGAACCGCGTCGTCTGGACTGCGTTCTGGTTGTCGTCGCTGGCCAGGAGGACGTTCAGGCGGCCGTTGCGGTGGCCCGTGATCGTCATGGCCTCGATGTTGTCGAGGAGCGGATTCGGCTGGGGCTGTTTGGCGGTGGCGCCGAGGTCGGGGCAGTCGGCGAGGTCGGCCAGCAGCGTCTTCTTGATCAGTCGTACGCCGTCCTGTCCCGTCAGGTTGTCGATCCCGCTGGTGTCCGTGGCGCGGCGCGGGTCGGCGAGGTACAGGCGGACGGTATTGCCCACGCCGGCGGTGAAGCCGCGCTCCAGGACGAGCAGACGGCCGTCGGGGGTCGCGGTGACCTCGGGGACGCCGAGGCCGCTGTCGGCCCGGTAGGCGTACTGGGCGCCGAGCGCAAAGCTGCCGTGGTGACGCTTCCAGGTCTGGAGGCGGACGATGCCCGCGCTGTCACCGGAGAGCGCGTACTCCATGGAGGCGATGAGCGTACGGCCGCCGGGCAGCATGGTCAGCCCCTCGAAGGTGCCGTTGCCGACGGCCCGCCCGACCGGGGCGACCCGGAGCGCGTCCGGGACGGGGAGCCGGTCGAGGATCCGGCCGTCGCGGGAGTAGCGGCGTACGGAGGGCTCGGTCTCGGAGGAGACGAGGTACGTACCGATGGGGGTCCCCCCGCTCGAGCGAAGCCGAGAGTGGGGGAGGTCGACGACCAGACCCTCGGCGTCGAGCGCGGCACCGCTCTCGTCGGCGAGCTGGACGACGCCCTTCGGCTGGAGGGTCCTGCCGTCCAGGGCGAACAGCGAGGAGCGGTCGGACAGCGCGGCGAGCGTGCCGTTCCCGTCGACGGCGAGCGCGGAGAAGTTGCCGACGTAGTTCCCCTCGTACATCGCCTTGTCGAGGGCGTCGGAGAAGCCGTCGATGGCAACGGAGGGTGAACAGGCGTGGTTTACCTGCGCGTTGGCCGGTCCGGCGACGGTCAGGCAGGTGGCCGCCGTCAGGCCGGCGGTGACGGTGGCGAGCACGGTTCGTACGTTTCTCAGGCGCATGGGCGTCACCGTAGGGCGGGGCGGTGACGGTGGGGCGGCGTCTGCATGAAACGTCGGGCGCCCGCGGAGGCCAGATCTTTGTGGATGACCTTGGCGACGCCCTGGATGGTCGTGATGCCGTAGTTCATCGTGCTGTTGCCGTGAGTGAGCACGGTGATCACCTAGTCGTGCCCGCCGCACTTGAAGATGCCGACGCTGTCCACGCGTTCGCCGGAGACGAGTTCGGGGTAGACAGTGCGGGTCGTCTTGTCAGGGATAAGGGAGGGGCATGGCTGGCAACGGGGAGAGCGACGCCTATCGGTGCGGGCGGCTGTACGCGGCCTTGCACGCATTGCGGAAGAGCGTCACGGGACAGGGCGACCTCGCCGACCCGGCCCGCCTCAACAAGGCGGCCGGCAACCCCGGAAACGAGTTGCGCGAGCACCTCAAGTCGGCCGGGGACTATCTCGGCACCGCGTTGGTCAAGAAGGACAAGCAGCGGATGGCTGCAGCCATCGAGGCATTCCGGTCGCTCACCGAGTTCGCCCCGCCCGGGGGTCTTCCCAGCGGCGGCTTCGGAGAGACCGCGCGCCAGGAGTTCGGCAACGGCTACACCGACCAGCTGTGCGCGTACAAGGAGAAGTTCGGGTCCCTCCTGAAGTGACCCTTCTGGGTCACTTACCGCAGTTCACAGCAGCCGCAGCGCGAACCACAGTTCCATCCGTACGTCCGGATCGTCCAGGTCCGCCTCCAGCAGCGCCGCGCACCGGGCGATGCGCTGCCGCACGGTGTTGCGGTGCACCGACAGGGCCACCGCCGTGCGGTCCCAACTGCCGTGCAGGGACAGCCAGGTGCGCAGCGTCTCGGTCAGGGCCGGGGTGGCGGTGACCGGGGCGAGGAGGGTGCGGGCGTGGGCCTCCGCCTCGGCCGGGGGGACCAGGCCCGTCAGGCCGGGGCGGGGGTCGTGGCGGACCAGGGCGGCGCGGGTGGCGCGGGCGCGGGCCAGGGCGCGGGCGGCCTGGGCGTCGGCGGCGGGCCAGTCGTGCGGGGCGACGGGAGCGCTGACGCCGAGGGTCCAGCCGGGGTGCGGGGCGGGTTCGCGGTCCGCCGGCATGTCCAGGGGCAGCAGGATCCGTACGACGTCCTTGCCCAGGTCGACCAGCGGTGAGCCGAGCGCCGCGCCCAGCGCGGAGGCGGCCACCTGGTCGGGAGCGTGCGCGTCCGGCCGGGCGTGCACGACCAGCCACCGCTCCCCGCCGAGCAGCGGCGCGACCGCCTCCGGCTCGGCGCCCAGCAGCAGTCGTACGAGCGCCGACGACCTGGCCGCTCCCGTACCGCTCTGCTGCTCGCCGGTGAGGAGGGAGAGCAGCACGGCGGCGACCGAGGCGATGGCGTGAGCGCCGGGTTCGCGGTGCGGTGCGGCGACACCGAGAACGAAACCCTCGCCGGCGCCGAGGGCGTAGGCGGCGAGGTGGGTGCCGGCGACGGTGTCGGTGGCCGAGGTGGGGGTGGCGCGGCCGGTCGCGACGGCCGGGGGCGTGGGGCGGGCCGGGACCGGTCGGCCACCTGCCGTTGCCGGCGGGCTTCCCGGCGCCTCGCCCGGCGTCG
>NZ_JBQQCE010000185.1:0-17616 GCF_052245645.1 Streptomyces sp. KR55
GAACTGCTCCTGCTCGTCAGGCACCGGAAGGTGCTGGTGGTTGGCAGCGCAGGCGTCCGGTGCCTCGGTCAGTGAGATGTCCGGTCCCACGAACACGGTCACCGCCCGGTCGGGGTCGACAAGGGTGACGTTCTGCGGGATGGCGATCGGTATGGACTTCAGTCTGCTGAGTGCCTCGTCAACGGTGTCACACGTCTCCAACAGGTAGCGCAGCACGATGAGAATGGCGAAGCCGGGGCCATGGACGAATCGCCCGCCGAAGGTGAGCGAGACCGCGAGCCCGGCATCGTTCATCCCGTCCAGCAAACCCCAGGCCGCATCCTGCATTCCGATCACCGGGCGGAGGAAGTGGGAGGAAACGATGGTGCCCTCGCAGTCGTCGGGGCTGAAGTCGTAGTTGCGCAGCAGGGTGCCGTTGCCGCCGATCTGGGTGCAGCCTGAGAAGAACGGTCGCAGGGTTGCGAGGGTGAGGAAGGTTTCCCCTTCGGGCCGGTCGAGCTGACGGGCGAGCCGGTCGAGCACCGGAACCAGCTCCGGCATGTGTGCCTCGAACAGCTTCCGAGCACGGTCCGCCCCCTCCGGGGTCCGGCCCTCCTCGGTCATCCACCCCTCCGCGAGCGGCCACAAAGCCTGTGTATGGGCAGCCCAGCGTCCGTCGCTGCCGTCACCGACCTCGATGGCACGAAAGATCATCTGCTGCTGGCCCATGGCTGCCGCTCCCCTGTGGGCGTCGGGCGAGGTGGTGGCAACCTAGCTGATTTCGCAGGCAATTCACCAGATCGGGCGTGGCCGTGGGAGGTATCCGAAGTGCTCGCGGATCGTCTCGAACGCATGGCAGGGTGCTCGCGACACGCTTCGCCGCGCAGGGCCAGGATCCAGCGGATGACCTTGGGACAAGGAGAGGCGCCGGCGTACGCGACCTCGAGCGCGGACTCCCGTCGCGTGCTCGTCGGCGCGACGCCGGCCGGCCACGGCCTGCTCCTTGCGCTTGGCCTCTGCTCCTCCGGGCACTCGTCGTACGAGTTGACATCCTCCCCCCCCGCTTAATAGAGGGGGATTCCAACCCTGGTTGGCTGAGGTTCGCGGACGCTCGAACGGCCGGTGGCCGCTGTCGTCCCTCCCGCCCCCGGCTGATCGCCGGGGGCGGGGGATCCCGCCCTGTCCTGCCGCGACATTGGTTGCTGCGTTCTCGTCGGCGTTGCAGGTGAAGCCGCAGGACACGCAGACGAAGTCGGCTTGGCTCTTGCGCGACTTCTTCTCGATCCATCCGCAGGCGCTGCACCGCAAGGAGGTGAAGGGTGCGGGGACGTCCTCTACCCGGCCGGGAGCCTTGTGCTCCGTGCGCTGGCGGAGCAGGCCCCAGCCCTGGGCGAGGATCGCCCGGTTCAGCCCGGCCTTCTGCCGCACGTTCTTGCCGGGCTGGTCGGCCGTCCCCTTCGCGGAGGCGGTCATGTTCTTGATGTTCAGCTTCTCGAAGCGCACCAGGTCATAGGTGCGGGCGAGCATGGTGCTGGTCTTCTCGCACCAGTCCTTGCGCCGGTCGGCTTCGCGTGCCTTGAGCTTGGCGACCTGGGCGTATTCGGCGGTCTTGGCCTCGCTGCCCTTGGGTGCGCGGGCGGCCCGGCGCTGGTGCTTGCGGATTTGGGCACGTTCCTTGACGGTGAGCTGCGGGCAGTTCAGCCTGCGCCCGTCCGACAGGGCGGCGGTGATGGTCACGCCCCGGTCGATGCCGATGACCGCGCCCGTTGCGGGCGCCTCGATCGCCTCGGGCGCGAGAGCGAACGCGATGTGCCACTGGCCGTTGCGGAAGGTGACGCGGAACGTCTTCGCCTTCGGCAGCTCGGTGCGGGTGAGGCGGAAGCGGACCCAGCCGCAGCCGGGCACTTTCACCTGGGCCCAGCGCCGGTTGAGCTTGTGCACCGCCACGGAGCGGCCCATGACCTGCTTCCCCTTGGCGTTCAGCTTCGGCGACCCGTCCGCCTCGAACTCCGGAACCCGGTCGGTGCCGATGACGCGGAAGCCCTCATGCTTGTACTTCTTGCGCCACGTCGGCTCACCGAAGCCGGAGGTGAACCTGGCGTTCTTGGCCTTGGCGAAGTCCTTCAGCGCCTGCTGCTGCACATCGGCGTTACCAGCACGCAGCCATTCGTTGTCACGCCGGGCCTCGGTGAGCTGGCGGCACTGCTCGGCGAAGCCAGGCGCTGCTTTGCGGCCCTTGTACCAGTGCGCGTGCTGCTCCACGGCGAGGTTCCACACGTACCGGGCGTGCGCGCAGTGGTCGAGCATGATGCCCGCCTGCTCGCTCGCCGGATACATCCGGAAACGCGACATGCCGCCAACGTAGCGGCACAACAGCGGCATGCTCAAGTTCACGCTTCGCCTCCCCGAAGACCTGCACCTCCGGCTGACCGCTCAGGCGGAGACCGACCGGCGGTCACTCAACTCCGAGATGCTGCATCTGCTTGAGGCCGGACTCAGCGTCGTACCTTCCGGAAAGCCGAATCGCCCTGGCGGCGATTCGGCTTTCCCTGCCCCGCTACGCGGGAGCGGGCATCCACCCCGGCCCTGAAGGACCAGGCACCTTGCCCGAAAGCAAGATGGATGTGCTGGTCCTCGATGGGGATGATCAGGTAACGGCGGAAGTCCTCGATCCGCCACGGGCGGCATAGCCGGTCGTGGTGTCCGCAAGCGTCGCGCGGGTCGGGCCGGGCGAAGCCACGTCGCGCACGGACCGCTGAGGGCCGGGTCCGCGACGGGCGCCAGCCGACCGCGAAGACTGTCGTCGGAGTATGACGGCGGCCGTCATACAGAGGGATTGCCGGCGAGTCCGTCCCTGCTCGCCCCTGTCGTGTTGTCTCAGGGGCGGCCGATGGGGCGGTAGGTCTCAGCCGGCTTGGCGCCAGGTGCCGGGATGGCGGGTGCAGCGGCGTCGATGAGGTTCGGGAAGGCGGCGCGGGCGGTGAGCCGTGTGGGGTCGACACGTTTCCCTGCGCGGCCGGAGCCGGGGGCGTGCGGCGCCGTGCAGCGCGTCGGTGTCCTGGTCGATCCGTCTCGGCGGGGCTGCGGCAGCGGGTGTCTCGCGCCCGGGCGGGAATGCGACGGCAGGAGCCGCTGTTCCAGTCCACAGGTCCTGGCATGCATCAGTCAATGCCCGGGCGAAAGGAGGACCTCATGGCACGCAACACCGCGCGCCCCGTCGTGACGCTGAAGTCGACGGCGGGGACCGGCATCACTTACGTGACGCGCAAGAACCGCCGCAACGACCCCGACCGGCTGGTCCTGCGCAAGTACGACCCGGTGGCCGGGGCGCACGTCCTCTTCCGCGAGGAACGCTGAGCGACGCCTCCGCCCCGGGCGGACGAAACCAGGAGAAGGGAAACAATCCCCATGAGGTCTGGCATCCACCCCGAAACCCGTCCGGTCGTCTTCCGTGACCGCGCCGCAGACGTAGTGTTTCTGACCCGCTCCACGGCCACCTCGGCAAGGACGATCGAGTGGGAGGACGGCAACACCTACCCCCTGGTCGATGTCGAGATCTCCTCGGCGAGCCATCCGTTCCACACCGGGGCCTCGCGGGTCGTGGACACCGCCGGCCGGGTGGAGCGCTTCGAGCGCCGCTACGGCCGTACGACGGCAGCCCAGCGCTGACCGCGAGCCCATATCCGCACAGGAAAGGAGCGGAGCCATGAAGGTGCGCAAGTCCTTGCGCTCGCTGAAGTCCCAACCGGGGGCCCAGGTGGTCCGGCGGCGAGGCGTGGTCTTCGTCGTCAACAAGAAGAACCCGCGCTTGAAGGCCCGCCAGGGCTGACGGCACCCGTAAAACCCGACCGGCCTGGTCCCGCGACGCGCGGGGCCAGGCCGGTGCGCGCTGTTGGCCGGCCTTCCGGTGCGCGGATGCCCTGCAGGTGCCGACGGACGATCCGCTTGCTGCCTCGGTAACCCGGCTCGCGGGTGACCGTTCTTCTTCCTCACTCCGGAAGACCGCGGGCAGTGGCCCAGTCGCGCAGTCGAGCCCAGGTGATCCGTGTGCCGGTCGCTTTAAGTACGGCATCATCACCGCCCGTGTTGCCGATCGCATACCCCCGCCGAACGGCACACGGCCGAACCGAGCCACGCGGCCGCACGTCGTCCGGATGGGTGGTCTGCGGCGGTGTCCGTACGCCTCCGTGGAAGGCGCTCTCACGCCGCGATCTCAGGGGGCGTGATCACTTGGACAGTCGACGAACTCATCGGATACTGGGCCATGCCAGGCCGTGGTCAGCGTTGGCTGCGCTGTACGTGGAGACATGCCCGTGTGGGCCCAGGTTGGCCACGCATCGACGTGCGGGAGTCGAACATGATCCGACGTGATGCGCTGGCGGAGTACGTTCGCGGGTCGCTGTGGGTGCTTCCCACGCTGTCCGTGCTGGGCGCACTGGTCGCTGGGTCACTGCTCTCCCTGGTCAAGACCGGTTCCGGATCGCCGCTGGCATTCCAGGGGACCGCTGACGATGCCCGGACGTTGCTGATCGGGATCGCCGGGACGATGGTCACGGTCATCGCGGTGCTGCTGGGCCTGACCGTGGTCGCGCTGCAGTTGTCGTCCACCCAGTTCTCGCCCCGGCTGCTGCGCAACTTTCTTCGCGATCGGCCCAACCAGATCGTGCTCAGCGTCTTCGTGGCGACCTTCGCCTACAGCGCGGCTGGTCTGTACACGGTTGGCGTCTCGGGAGGGGGCCGCTCCGCCAGCTTTCCCCGGCTCGCGGTGAGCGGCGCGATCGTACTGCTCTTCGTCAGCCTCGGCCTGCTGGTGTTCTTCGCCGACCATCTCCTGCACTCCATCCAGGTCGACGCGATCATGAGTGGGGTGGAGCGTAATACCGTCCAGGTGGTCCGCGACGGGGTATTCGCCGGCGGCGAGGAGCTCATGGAAGTACCGGAGTGGGCCGTGCCTATCGCCGCCCAGCGGTCCGGGTACGTGCAGGTGGTGCGTCCTCACCTGCTGCTGCCTATCGCGGCCGAGCACGAGGTCTGTCTGCGGCTGCGGCCCCGGGTCGGCGAACACGTCGTCGCCGGAACGACGCTGGCGTGGATCTGGCGTGGCTCACCGAGCGATCCCGCTCCTGACCCCCAGAGGTTCTCGCGGGTGCTGGACGCCGGGGTCCGTGTCGGATTCGAGCGCACCCTGGAACAGGACGCCGCGTTCGGAATCCGGCAACTGGTCGACGTCGCATGTAAGGCGCTGTCGCCGGCGGTCAACGATCCGTACACAGCGGTTCAGGCCATCGATCACCTGTCCGTGATCTTTTGCGCGCTCGCGCAGCGCCCACTGGGAAACCACATCGTTCGAGACGACAGCGGCGCCGTCGTGATCATTCCCGGGCGGCGGTTTCCGGAATACCTCGCCGTGATGTGCGGGCTCATCCGCCGCTACGGGGCTCGTGAACCAACCGTTGCCCATGCTCTGCTTCGGCTGTTGCACAACTGCGCCGCCGTGGTCGCTGACGATGCCGAGCGGGGCGCGGCGATCGAAGAACAAGCCCGCATCGTTGTCACCGAGGCCGAGCGACAGGTCGCCCAGCCGACCGACCTTGCCCTCGCGTACGCAGAGGCGGAATCCGTACGTCAGCAGGTGGCCAAGAACCGGCTGACCGCTCACACACCCGGCAAACGACCGGACGAGTCACAAATTCCCTGACCAGTCGGCGGAGACGCATGTAAACATGCAACTGGCACCTAGATGATCGATTCCAAGGGGTCAGTGATCGTAGGGCGGTCAGTGAGCGCAGGACGAGCCGGCCGGTGTGGGCGTTGTGCCAGATCGCAGCGGTCAGCGCGAGGATGCGCTGCAGCACGCGGGCGATCACGCCGCCCGGTGTGCGGCCGCGTCCGGCATACTCGCCCGCAGCCGGTGGAGGTGCTGTTCGAGCGTACCTTCGGACATGTTGAAGATCACGCTGGAGCGTTGGGGTCACCGACCCGGCCGGTCAGTGACGTAGCAGTTCCCACACCGCGAGGATGCAGGACGCCGTGCCGAGGGTGAGTGCGACGGTCCGCCGGCGCAGGTGCTGGTAGCGGGCCTCGTATTCGGCGCGCAGTTCGGTGCACCGGTCGGCGATGCGGCGGATGGCGGCCTTGGCCATGTCCACGCGGGCGCGGGTGTACTCCTCTTCGAGATCGTGGCGCTCGTCGGTCGTGAGCCAGGGCAGCCTGTCGCAGAAGGCCATGGCTTCCTTGCGCGCTTCGGCCAGTTCGGCCTGCCAGTAGAGGTAGCCGTCGAGTTGGTGCAGCCCGCCCTGGACTGAATCGTCAGGGGACGGACGGTTCACCGCAGTTCCTTCCCCGGGCCGCTCACGCTCCGCGCACCCACGCCGGTGTGCTCGAGTTGGGCGATGTCCGGATGGTGCAGATCGAATGCCGGCGATTCGGAGCGGATCCGCGGCAGGGTGAGGAAGTTGTGCCTCGGCGGCGGGCAGGACGTCGCCCATTCGAGCGAGCGGCCGTAGCCCCACGGGTCGTCGACCTCGATCTTCTGGCCGTGCCTGGCCGTCTTCCACACGTTGTAGAGGAACGGCAGGATCGACAGACCCAGCAGGAACGAGGCGATCGTCGAGATGGTGTTCAGGGCGGTGAAGCCATCGGCGGCGAGGTAGTCGGCGTACCGGCGCGGCATGCCCTCGGCAGCCACCCAGTGCTGGACCAGGAAGGTGCCGTGGAAGCCGATGAACAGCGTCCAGAAGGTGATCTTGCCGAGGCGCTCGTCCAGCAGCCGGCCAGAGAACTTCGGCCACCAGTAGTGGAATCCGGCGAACATCGCGAAGACCACGGTGCCGAAGACGACGTAGTGGAAGTGCGCGACGACGAAGTAGGAGTCGGAGAGGTGGAAATCCATCGGCGGCGAGGCCAGGATGACACCGGTCAGACCACCGAAAAGGAACGTCACCAGGAAGCCGGTGGCCCAGAGCATCGGTGTCTCGAAGGACAGCGAGCCCTTCCACATCGTGCCGATCCAGTTGAAGAACTTCACGCCGGTCGGGACGGCAATGAGGAAGCTCATGAAGGCGAAGAACGGCAGGAGTACACCGCCGGTGACGTACATGTGGTGGGCCCACACGGTCACGGACAGACCCGTGATCGCGATGGTCGCCGCGATCAGACCCGAGTAGCCAAACATCGGCTTGCGGGAGAAGACCGGGATGATCTCACTGATGATGCCGAAGAACGGCAGCGCGATGATGTACACCTCTGGGTGGCCGAAGAACCAGAAGAGGTGCTGCCAGAGCAGGGCTCCGCCGTTGGCCGCGTCGAAGACATGCGAGCCGAACTTGCGGTCCGCCTCCAGCGCGAACAGGGCCGCGGCCAGGACCGGGAAGGCGAGCAGGACCAGGACGCTGGTCAGCAGCGCGTTCCAGCAGAAGATCGACATGCGGAACATCGTCATGCCGGGTGCGCGCATGCAGATGATCGTGGTGATGAAGTTGACCGCACCCAGGATCGTGCCGAAGCCGGAGAAGGCCAGACCCATGATGGCCATGTCCGCGCCGACATTGGGCGAATGCTCGGCGTCCGAGAGCGGGTTGTACATGAACCAGCCGAAGTCCGCGGCGCCGTTCGGGGTGAGGAAGCCGGCCACCGCGATCAGCGAGCCGAAGAGGTACAGCCAGTACGCGAACATGTTCAGCCGTGGGAACGCGACGTCCGGCGCGCCGATCTGCAGCGGCATGATCCAGTTCGTGAAGCCTGCGAACAACGGCGTCGCGAACATCAGCAGCATGATCAGGCCGTGCATCGTGAATGCCTGGTTGAACTGCTCGTTCGACATGATCTGCGTGCCCGGACGCGCCAGTTCGGCGCGCATGAACATCGCCAGGAGGCCGCCGAAGCAGAAGAAGCCGAAAGCTGTGCTGATGTACAGGGTGCCGATGGTCTTGTGATCGGTGGTGGTCAGCCACTTCACCACCACATTCCCAGGCCGCCTGCGCCGGACCGGCACCTCGTTCTCATAGAAATCCACCGGCGAGGTGCTGGATGGGGACTCGGAATGCATGGGCACGCTGTGGCTCCTGGTTGTTCTCGATCTGCGTGCCGACCCGATTCCGGTCCAGCCAACTGGATCAGCGCACACTTGCAATGACTTTCTGCCCCACTATGGCCTGCGATCCCATGCCCCACGCGATCGTGTCACCCGATCGGAGGCATATCCCGGGCCACATGGGCAATGACCGCCGCCGCGGGTTTGTTCGACCAGACGGAGTGCCGTATCGGTGACTCGGTGGCACTGCAGTTGCAACGGCTAACACTATGAGGCGGACCGGTGCTGATGGCCGTGTCCGGCGCGGAAGTTGAGCTGTTCGGTTCGGTGTGGGGATTGGGCTTGATCCGCTGTGACGGACATCCGAGATCAGGGGTAGTGCCCCGGGAGGATGTCCATCATGGAGAGCATGGGGAAGAAGAAGCCGCGTCCTCCGCACTCGTTCACACCGGATTCAAGGCCGAGATCGTCGACCTGTGGCGGCGTGGTGACCGCTCGGTCGGTCAGGTCGCCAACTTCGACCTGACCGAGACCGCGATGCAGCTGTGGGGCAGCCAGGCCGAGGTTGACGCGGGTGAGGGGGAGGGGCTGACCAGCAGCGAGCGCCGCCGGGTGGCCAGCTGGGCCACCGCCGATATCTGCGCACCGAGCTGGGCACCGATGCGCTGAGGACCGCCTGCCGACTGCGGCGGTCCGGCCCTGCGTTCGCCGGGCAGGCCCCCGATCCGTCGAAATGTGGAGCGCGCGTTCTGGGTGAACATCGCCGAGGGGCTGACCAGCGAGGACGCTGCCGTCCCGTCCTGCGTGTCGGGGACCGGTCGGTTCAGGTGGTTCCGCGAACGTGGCGCCATGCCGTCGATCCGACTCAACCCGCCATGGAGCAGATATCCATCCTTCGCGGAACGCGAGGAGAACGCTGTACTCAAAGCCCAGGACGTGGGAGTACGCGAGATCGCGCGACCGGCTGGGCAGGTCGGCATGGACCGTCTCTCGGGAACTGCGGTGCAACGCGCCACACGCGGCAGGCAGCTCGACCACCGGGCTTCGATCGCGCAGTGGAAGGCGGAGTTCATGGCGCGGCGTCCGAAGACGCCAAAGCTGGTCGCCGATGAGCGGCTGCGCGAGTATGCCCAGGAGCGGCTGGCCGGGGAGATCCGGCGCCCGGACGGAACACCAGTCGTGTGGCCGCGGACATCGCAGTGTGGGCTCGGCTCGAGCCCTTCCCCTGTCCGGCGACCGCCTGCCGGACGCCTCCCAGGTCCTGGCCGGCCTCGCGCGCACCCTGCGCGTACCGGTGCTGGCCGTCGTGGACAGCGATGACCCCGCGCTCCTGGGCCTCCTGGACGCCGACGTCCGTGACGCTCACAGCGACCGCGGACCCTTCCAAGGTCCAAGTGACGTTTACGGAACGCGACTTCGGCATGATCGGCTCGGCGTACCTCCAGCCCGACCTGCTCCACGCCCGCTTCACCGATCCCCCCGAGCGCCGTGCGGTGGAACTGGCGGAGGCGGCGCTGCCCTACACGTCCGGCGCCCAGCAGGGTCTCCCCGCCGACGCCACTCGTGTCCTGGCCGCCCTGCGCACCGCGGTGGGCGACGGCGACGACGCAGCCGTGGAGAACCTCGGCGTCGAACTGGTCTCCGCCTTCAAGTCGGTGACGCAACTGCCGGACACCGCCGAGGGCCGCCGCCTGGCCAACGCGCTGCGTGGCTACGACCCCGCGCTGCGCGCCTACTGCCCTGCCCTGCGCACTAACGCCGACACTGGGGCCTCGGCCGCCGGTGCCACCCAGCAGCAGGCACTCGCCGAACACCCGGCCGCTACCCAGCCCGCCATGGGCTCCGAGCAGGCCCCGGACGACGGGGGCGAGGACGGCGCGAGGGTGCAGCCGGGTGATGAGGAGGAACCGGCGGGCACGGTCTTTTCCGCGCTGAACATCCTCAAGGACTGCATGGGGCGGTCGACGTACCACCCCATCCCGGTGATCAGGAAGGGGGACCGGGACAGCGAACCGTGGACGATCTGGGATCCGTTCGGGAATCTCCCGGACTGGACGTACGTGGGCCTGAAGGTGTGCATGGTCGACGGGCCGAGCGGCGCGAACCCGACCGAATGCGACTCAGCGTCTGTCGACATCAGCGAGTGAGGGCTGGCACTGCGGCTGCAGATGCCCACACTCGCGTCAGCCCCGCGGCGGCTGCTTCGGCGGACCCGGGCGCGAGCACGACCCGCACCAGCCGGTGTCCTCCCGCAGACAGCTCAGTTTGCCGCAGCGCGGGCACGGCTCCTGGGCCGCGAGTCGCTCGGCCTTGCGCCGGCAGTCCCGGCACAGACGGTTCCGGGCCGCGCGGACGGGATGGCCGCACGGTTCACAGACACGCGAGGGGATGATGCACCGACCGGTGCCGCGCACCAGGAAGACGAGGCCGGACACGGTCTGTCGATGGGGTGAGTCGGCGAACGGGGGTCTGCCTTCGCTCGCGTTCCGGGAGGGACCGTGCCGCCCGGATGTCGGCACGGTCCCTGGAAGGGGGCTGGTTCAGCGTGGTGTGGCCTGCTCGATGAGGGTCTGCAGGTACAGGCCCCGCCGGGCGTCGAGTTCGGTCGGGGTGTGCGTGCGCAGGGCGGTGGCGAAGTCGCGCCGGAGGACGGGCCAGCATTCCTCGTGGTCGATGCCGGCCGTGTCGTAGACCACTTGCGGTCCGGAGCCGAAGAGCTCGATGCGGGTCAGGACGCGCGGCACGTCGACCGCACCGGACAGGGACGCCTGACTCACGGCACCGTTGGCATGCTCGCAGGTCAGCTCGATCCAGCGGCGTGGGTCACCGGTGCCGCGGATGTGGGTGATCGGGCCGATCGCGGCGTCGAGGAGGTCGAGCAGGTGGGGGCCCAGGTCGAGCAGTGCGCCGTGTTCGAGGCGCCAGCCGGTGGCGAAGTCGCCGCTCAGGAACGCGCCGTGGAGATAGCAGGAGCGGGCGCCGACCACGTCGAGCCCACGGGCGGCGTCGAGGAAGGCCCGGGTCGTGGGGTGGTAGCGCTTGGTGAGGACGAGCTGGGAGATGACGCCGGTGTCGGCGACGGCGTCCGCGAGGCGTTGCGCCGCCGCCAGATCGGGGCCGAGGGGCTTCTCCAGCAGGAGGGCTTTGCCCTGCTTGGCCGCGAGCGGTGCCAGTTCGGCCTGGACGGCGGGCGGCACGGCGAAGGCGACGGCCTCACAGTGGTCGAGCAGTTCGTCGAAACTGGCGGCCACGTGCGCCGTGTAGGGAGCCGCGGCCTGCTGCGCGGCTTCGGGCCGGCGGGCCCAGACGGCGGCCAGTCGGGTTTCCGGGCCGGCGGCGAGCATGCGGGCGTGCATGGCCCGTGCCCAGGGGCCGGCACCCACGAGTCCGACCTCCACGGGGCGGTGGGGCCAGGGGGCGGATGTGATGGTCACGATGTTCCTGTCTGCGTGCGGTGACCCGTGTGGTCAAGGTGCGAGGCGGTTGAGGCGGGCATCGGCTCGGGCCGCGGAGTAGAGGAACTCCACGACCATGGTCGCGGCTCCGATGAGACCGGCGTGGTCGCCGAGGCGTGAGGTGACGATCTGCAGGTTGGCCGTGGTGCGGGGCATGGCGCGCTGGTAGAGCAGCTCGCGCACCCCCGTCATGAACGGGACGCCGGAGAGGTCGCCGGCCAGCATCAGCACCCCGGGGTTGAGGAGGGTGACGACGGTGACGAGGACCTCGCCGGCGCGTCGGCCGGCGTCTCGGGCGAGGCGGATGGCGTCGGGGTGTCCCTCGGCGAGCAGGCGGCGGACATCGGATCCGGACGTGGTCTCGACGCCGAGGCGCGAGAGCTCCTTGGCCAGCGCCCGGCCGCTGGCGACGGCGGCCAGGCAGCCGTGGGAGCCGCACATGCACAGTGCGTCGGGCCGGTCGTGGAGCCGGATGTGGCCGATGTCGCCGGCGCCGCCGTCGATGCCCCGGTAGACCTGGTTGCCGACGACGACTCCGGCACCGATGCCGGTGGAGACCTTGACCAGGACGAACGCCGAGCAGTCCGGGTGGTTGGCCTGGTGTTCGGCCAGCGCCATCAGGTTGGCGTCGTTGTCGACGAAGACGGGGACGGGCCCGTCGTCCATGCTGGGACCGACGTGGTCGGCGTAGGCCGTCTGGAGGCGTTCGCGGATGGGGTACTGGTCCCAGCCGGGCATGCTCGGGGGTTCGACGACTCGGCCGGTCTCGAAGTCGACGGGCCCGGGTACGGACAGTCCGATGCCGCAGATGTGGGTGGCGTCGACTCCGGCGGCGGCGATCAGGTCGGGGAACCCCGCAGCCAGTTGGTCCAGCACCTGGTCCGGGCCGTCGGTGATGCGCAGGGGTCCGGTGTGCTCGGCGAGGATGGTGCCGGCCAGGTCGAGAACGGCGAGGCGCGCATGCCGGGTCTCCAGGTCGACGGCGATGACCGACGCGTGGGCCGGGTCGAAGTCGATGCGGTGGGAGGGACGGCCGCCGGTGGAGGTATTGGTGGTGTGCCGCAGCCACCCGGCGCGGTTGAGGAGGTCCAGGCGCTGTCCGACGGTGGAGCGGGACAGACCGGTCGCGCTCTGCAGGTCGGCGCGGGTGTTGGCACGGCCGCTGCGGATCAGCTGCAGCAGTTCGCCCGCACTGGCCTGATTCGGCGTCATCAGTGGTTCCCCCATGGTTCAGCTCTTGTCGGCGCCGCTGGTCAGGCCCTCGGTGAGCAGGCGCTCGGCGGCGAAGAACAGAAGTACCACGGGGATCGTCAGCACCACGGACCCGGCCATGAGGACGGTCTTGGAGACCTCGATGCCGTTGGAGAGCTGGGCCAGTCCGAGGGGGACGGTCCACTTGCCGGGCTCGGCGGCCAGGAAGAGCAGGGCGAACAGGAACTCGTTCCAGGCGATCATGAAGATGTACAGGCCGGTCGCCATGAGGGAGGGCAGGGCGAGCGGCAGGATCACCTTCCGGACGGTCTGCAGCCGGCTGGCGCCGTCGAGTGCGGCCGCCTCCTCGATGGAGTAGGGAATGGTGACCAGGTAGTTGCGCAGCATGTAGATCGACACCGGCACGGTCTGGGCGACGTAGACGATGGCGAGTCCGACCAGGCTGGAGGAGAGCCCCAGTTTGGCGAAGACGACGAACAGGGGGACGGCCAGCAGGGTCGCCGGGAACATGTAGACGGCCAGGAAGAGCGCGCTGACCTGGCGGTGGCCGAAGAACTTCAGCCGGCTGACGGCGTAGGCGCCGGGCACGGCGGCCAGCATGGTCAGGGCGACCGTGCCGAGCGAGACAAGTGCGGAGTTGAGCAGGAACTTCAGGAAGCCCTGGCCGCCGTCGTCGGTGGAGCGCAGCACGTCCTGGTAGGTGGACAGGGTGAAGTCCTTGGCCGAGATCCACAGGGATCCGGGGTCGAGCAGCAGGGCGTCGATGGGCTTCAGCGACAGCAGCAGCATGTAGTAGAAGGGCACCACGGTGATCACCGCGAAGAACGCGATGACGATCCAGCGCAGGACTCCGAAGAGCCTGTCCTCGAATCGGGCCCGGGTCAGGGCGGCCTTGCGGGTCACGATTCCTCCTGCACCTTGTTGGCGAAGAACTTGAAGTAGAGGCCCAGCAGGATCATGAGCGAGACGGCCAGGACGAGCGCCTGGGCAGCCGCGGCACCCACGTCGTAGCGGGCGGTGAGGAAGTCGTAGACCCGGACGGCGGCCACGTCGGTGCCCGCGCCACCACCGGTCAGCAGGTAGACGTCGTCGAACTTGTTGAAGGTCAGGATGAACCGCAGCACGCACAACAGGGCGATGACCGGCATCAGCTGGGGCAGCAGGATGTGGCGGAAGCGCTGGGTGGGGGCGGCCCCGTCGACCATGGCGGCCTCTTCCAGGCCGTCGGGGACCGCCTGCAGCCGGGCGAGGATGAACAGGAAGGCGAAGGGGAAGTAGCGCCAGCACTCGAAGGCGATGACGGTCAGCAGCGCCAGGGGGATGTCGAAGTGCAGCCCGAGCAGGTGGACTTCGTACTCGCGGGTGGAGAGGAAGGCGATGGGGTCGTCCCAGCCGAACAGGCGCCGGCCCCAGTCGTTGACCACGCCGTACTGGGGGCTGAGCGCGACCTCCCAGACGAAGGCCACGGCCACGACGGGGGCCACGTAGGGCAGCAGCATCGCGGCGCGCAGCAGACCGCGGCCGCGGAAGGGCTTGCGCAGGGCGAGTGCGGCGACGAGCCCGAGGAGGACGGAGCCGAGCGTGGCACCCGCGGTGTAGATGAGGGTGGTGCTCAGGCTGGACCAGAAGCCGGCGGAGTCGAAGACCTGGGCGAAGTTGTCCAGGGACCAGTTGCCGAACAGGCCCATTCCCTGGATGTCGACGAGTTTGGCGTCCTGGAAGGCCAGCAGCACGGTCCACAGGATGGGCAGGATGACCACCACGAAGACCACGATGAAGGTGGGGGAGACGAACGCGAGGCCCGCGCGGTTCTCGCGACGGCTGGCGGTCATCAGGCGGCGGCCCGGGGGCGCGGGCCGGTCGGCCGGCCCGGGGCTGGTGTCCCGGCGCTGCGGCGCGCCGGCTGGAGCTGTAGTCATGAGGGGACCTTCGTGACGTGCAGGTGGGCGGCTACTGCAGGGACTTCTTGAGGGCGGCGACCTCGTCGCCGGCTTCGCGCGCCGCCTCCGAGGGGGAGGTCTGGCCGCTGGTCATGGCACCGATGGCCTTGGGCACAGGCAGTTCACCGTTGGTGGCGCCGACCAGCGCGCCCTCGCCCTGGGTGATGCCCCAGCGCCGCATGTTGCTGACGCCGTCGGCGAGCTGGTTGAGCAGGCTCGCGGGATAGACCTGGTCGAAGGGCTTCTTGGTGTCGACACCGATGTCGCTGTGGCGCCAGGCGTCGATGTAGCGGTCGGGCTGGTCGGCCGTGCCCTTGCGGACCGGGATCTTGCCCTCGGGGGCCATGCCGAACCAGGACTCGTAGCCGGAGCCCATCATGTACTCGATGAACTCGCTGGAGGCGGCGGTCTCGGCAGTCTTGGTGGTCACCCAGGAGGTGATCTCGCCGAACTGCGCCGCCTCGTCGGCGTCCGGGCCCTGCATCGCGGTGACGATGCCGCTGTTGGACGCGAGGTACTCCGGGTCCTTGCGGCACTCGGGGCAGCTGGGCAGGGCGTCCTTGCGCAGGCCGGCGAGCTCGTCCAGCAGGAACGACGACCAGATGATCATCGAGGACTGGCCCGCGAAGTAGGTGGCGCGGGTGGAGTCCACGGTCTGGGTGCCCGGGGCGCCGTAGGTGCGGGCGAGCTCGTCGTAGGTCCTGAAGGCGGTCTCGCACTGCGGGGACTCGAGGGCGACCTCGTGCCGGTCGTCGACGAGCTGGCAGTCGTTGGCGAGCGCCAGGCTCTCGAAGCTCTGCGAGGTGAAGACGTCGCCCGGATCGGTGGCGGCCGAGACGCCGTCGTGGCCCTTGGTGGTGAGCGCCTTGGCGGCGGCCAGGGTCCGCGGGTAGGTGTCGGGGGCGGCCAGGTGTTTCTCGTCGAACTGGTCCTTGCGGTAGACCAGCAGCTGGAGCCAGGCGTCGGAGGGCACGCCGAGGCTGGTGCCGCCGTCGGACGTCAGATCCAGCGCGTTGGCGTTGAAGGTGCCGCGTCCGAGCTCGCTGATGATCTCCTTCGGGATGTCGGTGTTGAGCAGCTCGTTGGTGTACATCTGCCAGACCTGGCCCATGGGAGCCGCGCCGATGACGTCGGGCAGGGTGCCCGAGGCCGCCGCCGACATGATCAGCTGGGGCATCTGGCCCTCGTCGACACCGACGAGACGGACCTTGATCCCGGTCTCCTTCTCGAACCCGTCGATGACCTTCTGCGTCGCAGCGATACGGTCGGGCAGGTTCTCCTGGGACCAGACCGTTATCTCGCGGTCCGGTGTGCCGGGCCCCGTGCTGCCGGCACAGCCCGTGAGCAGTCCCAGTCCCAGGGCTGCCGTGATGCCCACCGCGGTCATGCTCGACCGCCGGCTCGTGGTGTGCATTGCGTGTCCTCACTTACGTCTACTGGGCACGCATCTCAGCATCACTTTTGCTTGTTGACAAGACATAAGTTGGGGTTATTGTCGACGCAACCGCACCCGCAACCCTTTCCGGAGTCATCCGTGGAACGCGTCGTACAGTTCACCGGCCCACGTCAGGTGGAGGTCGCCGAGCACACCAGAGCCGCACTGCCCCCAGGGCATCTGAGAGTCCGCACCCGCTACTCGGGCATCTCGGCCGGCACCGAACTGACCGCCTACCGTGGGACGAACCCGTACCTGACGCGGACCTGGGATTCCGAGGCGCGGCTGTTCCGCGAGGGCGCGGCAGGCATCGAATACCCCGTGGCCGGCTGGGGATACTCGGAGGTCGGCGAGGTCATCGAGGTCGCCCCGGAGCTGGCCGGCACCCCGGGGCTGCCGCAGCCCGGGGATCTGGTGTGGGGCATCTGGGGCCACCGCAGCGAGGGCATGGTCCCGGCCGAGCGCATGATCGGCCACACCCTGCCCGCGGGGCTCGAGCCGCTGGCCGGCGCCTTCGCCCGGGTCGGCGCCATCGCCTACAACGCCGTCCTGGCCGGCGACGTCCACCTCGGCGAGGACGTCGCCGTCTTCGGCCAGGGCGTCATCGGCCTGCTCACCACCCGCCTCGCCCAGCTCAACGGCGCCCGCGTCACCGCCGTGGACGCCCTCGACGGCCGTCTGGAGACGGCCAAGCGCTACGGCGCCCACCACACCCTGAACGCCCGCTCCGACGCCGTCGCCGAACGCATCCGCGAGGCCACCGCCGGCCTCGGCGCCGACCTCGCCATCGAGATCAGCGGCGCCTACCCGGCCCTGCACGAGGCCCTGCGTTCGGTCGCGGTCGGCGGCCGCGTGGTTGCCTCCGGCTTCTACCAGGGCGACGGGATCGGCCTGCGCCTGGGCGACGAGTTCCACCACAACCGCGTACAGCTCATCTGCTCCCAGATCGGCGGAGTCCCTCCGCAGCTGGCGAACCGCTGGACCGTCGAGCGCCTCCAGCAGACCTTCCTGCGGCTGGTCGCCGAAGGACAGGTGGACGTCACCTCCCTGGTGAGCCATGTGATCCCGGCCGCCGACGCCGCCGAAGCCTACGTACTGCTGGACGAGCGCCCCGCCGAGGCGCTGCAGGTCGTCCTGGAATTCTGAGAGTTCTGAAAGGCCCCTCATGCTCAAGACCGCCGTTCAGGAACAACTCCTGCCCGGAGACACCCTGCAGGCCAAGTGGGACTTCGCCCAGCAGGCCGGCTACGACGCCATCGAACTGCGCGGCAAAGGCGACTTCCACTTCGCCTCCCGCCTCGACGAACTGCGCCAGGCCCGCAAGGACGGCGTGGTCATGCCGACCGTGTGCGTCGACATGCTGCACTTCCTCGGCGCCTTCGACGCCGAGCAGCGCCGTGACGCCGTCGCCCAGATGAAGTCCCAGCTCACCGTGATCGCCGAGATCGGCGGTCTGGGCGCCCAGACCCCGGCCTCCTACGGCATGTTCTCGCGCCGCCTGCCGCCCTTCGAACCGCCGCGCAGCGAGCAGGAGGACCACGAGGTCCTGCTGGCCGGCCTGAC
>NZ_JBQQCE010000186.1:0-17424 GCF_052245645.1 Streptomyces sp. KR55
TATCACCACGATCGACGAGATCGCCGAGGCGGGCGAGGATGAGCTCGTACGACTTCTGGGAAAGGCGCACGGGCACGCGCTGTACGCCATGGCGCTGGCCCGCGACGACCGGCCGGTGGTCGCCGAGCGGGAGACGAAGTCGGTGTCGGTCGAGGACACCTATGACATGGACATCCATGACCGGGTCCGGGTGGGGCTGGAGGTGCAGCGACTCGCGGACCGGTGTGTGCGGCGGCTGCGCGGCGCAGGTCTGTCGGGGCGGACGATCGTGCTGAAGGTGCGGCGGTACGACTTCTCCACGCTGACCCGGTCCGAGACGCTGCGCGGGCCCACGGACGATCCGGCGGTGGTGCGCGAGGCCGCGGCCCGGCTGCTGGACTCCGTGGACACCACGGGCGGCGTACGGCTGCTCGGAGTGGGGGTCAGCGGGCTCGCCGACTACACGCAGGAGGATCTGTTCGCGCAGGCCGCGGGGGAGCGGGCGGAGGGGCCGGCGGAGGACGTGGTGGACGAGCCCGTGCAGGGTGCGGCCGTGCCGGTCGAGCGGCGATGGCCCGCGGGGCACGACGTACGGCACGCCGAGTACGGGCACGGGTGGGTGCAGGGGAGCGGGCTGGGGAGGGTGACCGTGCGGTTCGAGACGCCCGCCTCGGAGACCGGGCGGGTGCGGACGTTCCGGATCGACGATCCCGCGCTGGAGCCGGCGGATCCGCTGCCATTGGTGGCGCGAAGACCCGGGGAGCGGGTGGCTTCGGGTACGGAGGGGGGATCGTCGGTCGGGGGTGAGCCCTGCGGTCAGGAATCGTCCGTGCCTGCCAGTTTGCCGAAGTCGTGGTCCGGGAGCCGGGGCGGAGGTGCCACGTCGAGGCCGTAGTGGTGGTAGAGCTGGAGTTCCTGCTCCGGGGAGAGATGACGGCCCACGCCGAAGTCGGGGGCGTCCTTGATCAGGGCGCGGTCGAAGGGGACGTGCAGGCTGCCCTCGATCAGCTCGCTGGGCTCGAGCGGCACGAAGGCGTCCCTGCTGAACAGGCCGGTGCGTATCGCGGCCCACTCCGGGACGCCGGTTGCGTCGTCGAGGTAGATCTCGTCGATCGTGCCGATCTTGTTGCCGTTGCGGTCGAAGGCCTTGCGGCCGATCAGGTTGCGCGGATCGATGTCGGTCTGCACGGGCCCTCCACTTGCTCGCAACTCATCCGTAAGCACTACGAAAGAGCACATTGGGGCACGCGGCCACTCGAACGCCGGGCGTTGACCTCGCTGGTAGTCTGGCAAACGGCTGCTGACCCCGTGCGGGAGAGTCCTCCGGACACCATCGGAGGCGCCGAAGGAGCAAATCCTCCCCGGAATCTCTCAGGCCCACGTACCGCACGGACGAGGTCACTCTGGAAAGCAGAGCGGGTGTCGACGGCTTCCGCTCTCACCGACGGTGCAAGCCGGGCGTCCTCGGACGGTCCGGTGAAGCTCTCAGGTTGAGATGACAGAGGGGGAGGCCGCCGGGGTACCCGCGCCGTGGTGCCCCTCGAAGGTCGCGTCAGACCAGGAGGCCTCCGCAATGACCGCCCATCGCATTCCGCTCTCCGAGCTCGAACAGGGCACGCCCTTCGAGCAGCGCCACATCGGGCCCGACCAGGAGGCGCGGGCCAAGATGCTCGCGCAGGTCGGCTACGGCTCGCTCGACGAGCTCACCGCCGCCGCGGTACCGGATGTGATCAAGAACGCCGACGCCCTGGACCTGCCGGGTGCGCGGACCGAGGCCGAGGTGCTGGCCGAGCTGCGCTCGCTCGCCGACCGCAACCAGGTCCTCCACTCCATGATCGGGCTCGGCTACTACGGGACGTTCACCCCACCTGTCATCCTGCGCAACGTGATGGAGAACCCGGCCTGGTACACCGCCTACACGCCGTACCAGCCGGAGATCTCGCAGGGGCGGCTCGAAGCGCTGCTGAACTTCCAGACCGTGGTCGCCGACCTCACGGGGCTGCCGACCTCGGGCGCCTCGCTGCTCGACGAGGGCACGGCGGCGGCGGAGGCCATGGCCCTGTCCCGGCGCATGGGCAAGAACAAGAAGGGCCTCTTCCTGGTCGACGCGGACGCGTTCCCGCAGACCATCGCGGTGATCGAGACCCGCGCCGAGCCGACCGGCGTCGAGGTCGTCGTCGCCGACCTCAGTGACGGCATCCCGGCCGAGATCGCCGAGCGTGAGATCAACGGCGTGCTCATCCAGTACCCGGGCGCTTCCGGGGCCGTACGCGACATCAAGCCGGTCATCGACCAGGCGCACGAGCTGGGCGCACTGGTCACCGTCGCAGCCGACCTGCTGGCGCTGACGCTGCTGAAGTCGCCGGGCGAGCTCGGCGCGGACATCGCCGTCGGTACGACCCAGCGGTTCGGCGTGCCGATGGGCTTCGGCGGGCCGCACGCCGGATACATGGCCGTGCAGGAGAAGTTCGCCCGCAGCCTGCCCGGCCGCCTCGTGGGCGTCTCGGTCGACGCCGACGGGAACAAGGCCTACCGGCTCGCACTGCAGACGCGTGAGCAGCACATCCGCCGGGAGAAGGCGACCAGCAACATCTGTACCGCCCAGGTGCTGCTCGCCGTCATGGCCGGGATGTACGCCGTCCACCACGGGCCCGAGGGCCTGAAGGGCATCGCGAGGCGCACCCACCGATACGCCGCCATCCTCGCCGCGGGGCTGCGCGACGGCGGCGTCGAGACCGTCCACGGCGCCTACTTCGACACGCTCACCGCAAGGGTGCCGGGCCGGGCGGCCGATGTCGTCGCGGCCGCGCGAGACCGCGGCGTGAACCTGCACCTCGTGGACGCCGACCACGTCTCGATCGCCTGCGACGAGACCACGAAGCGGGCCCAACTGAGCGCCGTGTGGGCCGCGTTCGGGGTCGACGGCGACGTCGACGCCCTGGACGCCGGCACCGAGAACGCGCTGCCGGCCGCGCTGCTGCGCACCGACGACTACCTGACCCACCCCGTCTTCCACCAGCACCGCTCCGAGACCGCGATGCTGCGCTACCTGCGCCGGCTCGCCGACCGCGACTACGCGCTGGACCGCGGCATGATCCCGCTGGGCTCCTGCACCATGAAGCTCAACGCGACCACCGAGATGGAGCCGGTCACCTGGCCCGAGTTCGGGCAGCTGCACCCCTTCGCACCCGCCGAGCAGGCGCAGGGCTACCTCACCCTCATCCGTGAGCTGGAGGAACGTCTCGCCGAGGTCACCGGCTACGACAAGGTGTCGCTGCAGCCCAATGCCGGCTCGCAGGGCGAGCTGGCCGGTCTGCTCGCGGTGCGCGGGTACCACCGGGCTAACGGCGACGAGCAGCGGACCGTGTGCCTCATCCCGTCCTCCGCGCACGGAACGAACGCCGCCAGCGCCGTGATGGCCGGGATGAAGGTCGTCGTCGTGAAGACCGCCGAGGACGGTGAGATCGACGTCGAGGATCTGCGGGCCAAGATCGAGCAGTACCGCGACGAACTGGCGGTGCTGATGATCACGTACCCCTCCACGCACGGGGTCTTCGAGGAGCACGTCTCCGAGATCTGCGCGCAGGTGCACGAGGCCGGCGGGCAGGTGTACGTCGACGGCGCCAACCTCAACGCCCTGGTCGGGCTGGCCAAGCCGGGGCACTTCGGCGGTGACGTCTCGCACCTCAACCTGCACAAGACGTTCTGCATCCCGCACGGCGGAGGCGGTCCGGGCGTCGGCCCGGTGGCCGTACGGTCGCACCTGGCGCCGTATCTGCCGAACCACCCGCTCCAGCCGGAGGCCGGTCCGGAGACCGGTGTGGGCCCGATCTCGGCCGCGCCGTGGGGGTCCGCGGGCATTCTGCCGATCTCGTGGGCGTACGTCCGGCTCATGGGCGGTGAGGGGCTCAAGCGGGCCACGCAGGTGGCGGTCCTGAGCGCCAACTACATCGCCAAGCGGCTCGAACCGCACTACCCGGTGCTCTACACCGGCCCCGGCGGGCTGGTCGCGCACGAGTGCATCATCGATCTGCGACCGCTGACCAAGGCGACCGGCGTGAGCGTCGACGACATCGCCAAGCGGCTGATCGACTACGGTTTCCACGCGCCGACGATGTCCTTCCCGGTGGCCGGGACGCTGATGATCGAGCCGACCGAGTCCGAGGACCTGACTGAACTCGACCGGTTCTGCGAGGCGATGATCGCGATCCGGGCGGAGATCGAGAAGGTCGGCTCGGGTGAGTGGCCGGCCGACGACAACCCGCTGCGGAACGCCCCGCACACGGCCGCCGCGCTCGGCGGTGAGTGGGAGCACGCCTACAGCCGTACGGAGGCCGTCTTCCCGGACGGTGTCTCGGCTGCGGACAAGTACTGGCCGCCGGTGCGCCGTATCGACCAGGCCTTCGGCGACCGGAACCTGGTCTGCTCCTGCCCGCCGCTGGACGCGTACGAGGACTGACCGAGTACGCAGGTGCGGGCCCCGCCGTTCGATGCCAGGGCCTGTCCGGCGGATCAGGTCGCAGGAAATCGGCGGCGCCCTTAAGCGCAGGGGAGCGGGCCGATGGGGGTGCCCCCGCGCGAGCGAAGTCGAGCGTGGGGGAGTCGACAACCGACGACAACGCCGCAGATGGGCGTGCCAGACCCCGCGTCTGCGACAGGATCCGCCGGACAGGCCCTTGGGGCCCGCACCTCGTTTCAGGCCGGGTAGGCGTGCGTCTGGGCGGCCTTGACCGTGGCCCAGACCGGGGCGCCGGGGTGCAGGTCGAGCTCGGCGGCCGCGACCGTGGTGAGGTCGGCGGTGAGGGGGAGCTCGCCGGTGAGGGCGGCGCGGATCTGGTCGCCGTGGGTCTCCAGGCCGGTGACCTCGCAGCGCCAGAGGTTGCGGGCGCTGGCACCGGTGGGGCGGTCCCGGAAGAGGGTGACGGCGCCGGGCGGGAAGGCCACGAAGACCGGGCCCGTGAGGTCCTCGGTGGTGGTGATGGCGGGGCCGGCATCCAGGTGGACGGTGTGGCCCGTGGCTCTGCCCTTGTAGAGGTTCAGGCCGACGAGTTGGGCCACGTAGTCCGTGCGGGGGCGGCGGGCGATGTCGGCGGGCGTGCCCTCCTGGACGATCCGGCCGTGCTCGACGACCACGAGCCGGTCGGCCAGGACCATGGCGTCCAGCGGATCGTGCGTGACCAGTACCGCCACGGCCTCGAAGTCGGCGAGATGGCGCCGTAGTTGGGCACGCACCTCCAAGCGGGTGCGTGCGTCCAGGGCGGCGAGGGGCTCGTCGAGGAGCAGCAGCCGGGGGTGCGTGGCCAGGGCGCGGGCGAGGGCGACGCGCTGGGCCTGGCCGCCGGAGAGGCGGCGGGGTTTGGCGCCGGCGTGGTCGGCGAGGCCCATGCGGTCCAGCCACGCGGCGGCCTGCGCGCGGGCCTCCGCCTTGGTCGCGCCGTGGCAGCGAGGTCCGAAGGCCACATTGTCCAGGGCCGTCAGATGAGGGAAGAGCAGATAGTCCTGGAAAACGACGCCGACCGGCCGGGATTCGGGCGGCGTACGGTCCAACTCGGTGCCGTCCAGCCGGAGATGGCCGGCCGTGAGCGGGGCGAGGCCGGCCAGGGCGCGCAGGGCGGTCGTCTTTCCGGCGCCGTTGGGGCCGAGCAGGGCGACGACGTCGCCGGGTGCTGCGGTGAGCGCGATGTCGAGGCGGAAGGGGCCGCGGTCGACGACGAGATGGGCGTCGAGCCCCTCGCCGTGCACGTCACCGGAGGTGAGGGCGGTGGAGTCGTCGAGGTGGGTCATGAGGCGGTCATCCAGCGGTCGCGCAGGCCGGCGAGGACGGCGATGGACACGGCGAGCAGGACCAGGCTGAGGGCGATCGCCGCGGCCGGGTCGTTCTGCAGGGCCAGGTACACCGCGAGCGGCATGGTCTGGGTACGGCCCGGGAAGTTGCCCGCGAAGGTGATCGTCGCCCCGAACTCGCCGAGTGCCCGGGCCCAGGCCAGCACCGCGCCGGCGGCGATGCCCGGGGCGATCAGCGGCAGGGTGACGCGGCGGAAGGCGGTGAAACGGGAGGCGCCCAGGGTCGTGGCCGCCTCCTCGAAGCGGGGGTCGGCCGCCCGCAGGGTGCCCTCCACGCTGATGACGAGGAACGGCATCGCCACGAACGTCTCCGCGAGGATCACGCCCGCGGTGGTGAACGGCAGGGTGATCCCGAACCAGGAGTCGAGCCACTGCCCGACGACGCCGTTGCGGCCGAGCGCAAGCAGCAGTGCCACACCGCCCACCACCGGCGGCAGCACGAGCGGCAGCGTCACCAGGGCGCGGACCAGTCGGCGGCCGGGGAAGTCCGTGCGGGCCAGCAGCCAGGCCAGCGGGACTCCGATCACCAGACTCAGGGCGGTCGCCGCCGTGGCACAGAACAGGGACAGCCGGAGGGCCTCCCACACCTCGGGGCTGGTGAGCTGATCCGGCAGGGTGCGCCAGGGAGTGCGTACGAGCAGGGCGATCAGCGGCAGCACCAGGAACGCCAGGCCTGCCAGCGCCGGAAGGAGCAGGGGCAGCGGTACCCCGCGGGTGCCTTTGCGGAGCCGGCCCCGCCGGGGGCCGCCCTTGAGGGTTTCCGTCACGGCGCGAGGAACCCGGCCCCGGTCAGCACCTTCTGCCCCTCGGCGGACTTCACCAGGTCGATGAAGGCCTTGGCCGCCTCGGCGTTGGGCGCGTCCCTGAGCAGGGCGATCGGGTAGTCGTTGATGGCATCGGCCGACTCGGGGAAGTCCACGCCTTCCACCTTGTCACCCGCCGCCTTCACATCGGTCTTGTAGACGAGCGCCGCGTCGGCCTCCTTCAGCCCCACCTTCGTCAGGGCGCTCTTGACGTCCTGCTCGTAGGACACGGGGGTGAGCTTCAGCCCGCTCGCGTCCAGCGCCTTCTGCGCGGCGGCGCCGCACGGCACCGACTCGTCGCACAGCACGACCTTCAGCCCGGACTCGGTGAGGTCCTCGAGGGAGGAGATCCTGTCGGGGTTGCCCGGCAGGGTGGCGATCTCCAGCTGGTTGCGGACGAAGGTGGTCGGGGTGCCGGAGGCGTCGCCGGCGTCGGTGACGATCGCCATGGTCCTGGGGCTGGCGGCGGCGAAGACGTCCGCCGGGGCGCCGCCGGTGATGCTCGCCGCGAGGGAGTCGCTGCCGCCGAAGCTGAAGGTGACCTTCGTGCCCGGGTGCTGCTTCTCGAACTCCTTGCCCAGCGTCGTGAAGCTCTCCTCGAGCGAAGCGGCCGCGAAGACGGTCACCTCGCCGGTGAGCCGATCCGACGCGTCGGACCCGGCGGCCGAGGAGCCGGAATCGGACGAGGAGGAGCAGGCGCTCAGCGCCAGCAGCGCGGCGGCTCCGGCACCGGCCGCCCGCAGGGCCCGGCGTTGGGGACGGGGCATCACGGGTCCACTCCCTCTGTCCGCTGGAGGAAGAGCCCGCCGGACTCTTCCGATGCGTCGATCATACTGGCGCAGATGCGAGGCATAAGCCACCTGTCGCATTGCACGATCGAGGCGAGTGCAGGATGAGCGATCGCATGTGCGGCTCGGGGGTGTGTCAGGTGCGGTCGATATGGACGTTCGTCGACTTCACGCGGGCCGTCGCCTCCATGCCGACCTCCAGGCCGAGTTCCTCGACGGCCTCGCGGGTGAGCAGGGAGACCAGCCGGTGGGGACCAGCCTGGATCTCGACCTGGGCCGCGACATCGCCGAGCTTGATAGCGGTCACGATGCCGGGGAAGGCGTTGCGGGCCGAGGTGTACGGGGCCTCCTCCTCGCCGCTGCCGGACTTGGCGAGCTCGACCGAGAACGCGGCCAGGTCCCGCCCGTCGATGAGCCGGTGTCCGCTGTCGTCTCGATGGGTCGCCACCCGGCCGGCGTCGGCCCAGCGGCGTGCGGTGTCGGGGCTGACGCCGAGCAGGCGTGCGGCCTGGCCGATCGTGTAGGAGTGCATGCCGGTCACGATAGGGCGGCAGGCGTGCATGGGGGACGCGGGGTTGGCCATTGGGTATAACGCGATATAGCGTTAGTCCGTGATGGGTGATCGGGGTGAGGGTATGTCAGCCGAGCTCTTGGGTTCGGGTACGTCGTCCGAGGTGCGGGCCTCGCATGCGGACCGGGACCGCGTCGTGGAGGTGCTGACCGCTGCCGCGGGGGACGGCCGGCTGACCGCCGAGGAGCTCGACGAACGGGTCGGGGCCGCGCTGTCTGCCCGGACCATGGGGGAGTTGGCCGCGTTGACCGGCGATCTGCCCGTCGTGGCCCAGGCGAAGGATGTCGTCCGTATCGAGCAGGAGGGCAGCTCGGTCCGGCGGGACGGTGCCTGGGCGGTGCCGCGGCGGCTGGCGATCGAGTCGACCTGGGGGGACGTGACGCTCGACTTCACCGAGGCCGTCATCACGTACGACACCCTGCGCATCGAGCTCGACATGCAGGGCGGCACGCTGCGGCTGGTGACGCGGCCGGGCGTCGTGGTGGACACCGACGCCCTGGTCACGGACTACTCCACGATCAGGACGCGCGGGTCCAGAGGTGCGGACGGGCCCGTGATGCTGTGGAGGTGTGCGGTCGGCTCAACTACGGCCGGGTCGTGACACGCGCTCCTCGGCGAGGCTTCCGGCGCTGACCGCTCAGCCCGTGTGCACGCGTGGCCGGCGTGCGGGGTCCGGTTCCGCCTCGCGCAGCACCTCCCGGGTGACCGGGGCGATCTCGCCCTGGCCGAAGAGGAAGAAGCGTAGGAAGTTGGCGAAGGGGTCGCCCTCGGTCCACTCGAAGTAGATGTGCGGGATGCAGCCGGTGGTGTCGCGGACGTGCAGAAGCAGCGCGGCCAGGGAGTTGGAGATGGAGGAGGACTCCAGCGTCAGGACCCGGTAGCGGTTGTGCATGACCTCGCCGCGCACCGTCAGACCGGACTCGAACTCGGACGGGTCGGTGACCGTCACTTCGACGAAGACGAAGTCCTCGTGGCCGGGGACGTCGTTGTCCTGGCGGATCTGCTCGATCTTGTCGCGGTACTCGGCGATGTCGCGCCGGTCGGGCTCGTTGGCGATGAACCGGATCTTGCGGCTGGCGATGTCCCGGACGAATCGTTCCGCCATGTCGTCGAGCGTCACGCTGGTCACCCGCAGCTCGAAGGCGCGGGCCAGCCGGGAGGCCAGGGAGAGGATCATGATGCCCGCGATGAAGCAGGCGCCGATCTTCACACCGTCCGGGCGCTCGATGATGTTCAGGACCGTCGTGTAGAGGAACACCGCCGAGATCACCGCGAAGGCGATCGTCCAGTTGCGCTGGCCGGCCTTGCGCGCGGCGATGGTCACCGCGATCGCGGCCGAGCTGATCAGCACCAGCACGCCGGTGGCGTACGCGCCGCCCTGGGCGTCGACGTCGGCGTCGAAGATCCAGGTGACCAGGAAGCCGATCAGGGTGAAGACGATGACCATCGGGCGCACGGCGCGGGCCCAGTGCGGGGCCATGCCGTAGCGGGGCAGATAGCGGGGCATCAGGTTGAGCAGTCCGGCCATCGCGGAGGCGCCGGCGAACCACAGGATGGCGATCGTCGAGACGTCGTAGACCGTGCCGAAGGCGTTGCCCAGGTAGTCGTGCGCCAGATAGGCGAGGGCGCGGCCGTTGGCCTTGCCGCCCTCCTCGAACTCCTGCTCCGGGATCAGGAGGGCGGTGATGAAACTGGTCGTGATCAGGAAGCCGCTCATGATCAGGGCGGCCGTCGTGAGCAGCTTCTTGGTGCCCCGGATCCGGCCCTCGGGGTCCTCTTCGGTATCCCCCGCCTCGCCCTTGACGTGCGGCATCACGGCGACGCCGGTCTCGAAGCCGGACAGGCCCAGGGCGAGCTTCGGGAAGACGATCAGGGCCATGCCGATCATGACGAAGACGTTGCCGTGCTCGGCGGTCAGGGCGTTCGACCAGTCGGTGACGACATGCCCCTCGGTGATGACGTGCCACAGGCCGACGATCACGACGACGGCGTTCAGCGCCAGGTAGGCCCCCACCAGAGCCACCGCGACGCCGATCGCCTCCAGGAAGCCCTTGAGGAACACCGCGCCGAGCAGCGCGATGAGCACGAGGGTGATCAGCATCTGCTTGTCGTGCAGCGCATCGTGCAGCTGCGGGTTCTCCACCAGGTGGGTCGAGGCGTCCGCGGCCGAGAGGGTGATGGTGATCAGGAAGTCGGTGGCGGCGAAGCCGAGCAGGGTCAGGACGAAGAGCTTGCCCTTCCAGAAGGTGAGCAGCCGCTCCAGCATCGCGATCGAGCCCTGTCCGTGCGGGCTCTCCTCGGCCACCCTCCGGTACACCGGCAGCGCGCCCGCCAGGGTGACGATCACCAGCACGATGGTCGCGACGGGCGACAGCAGACCGGCCGCGAGCGCGGCAATGCCGGGCTGGTAGCCGAGGGTCGAGAAGTAGTCCACGCCGGTCAGGCACATCACGCGGTACCAGGGCTGGCCCTCGTGTGGGGGCGCCGGCTGGGCGTGGGGTCCCTGAGGGCCGCCGCCCTTGCCGATGTCGGACAGCCCCTCCAGCATCCAGGCGCGCAGGCGACTGGGCGGCGGATGCTCGGTGGTGGCCATCGGCGTGCTCCTGATGTACGTGCGGTTCCGGCCATCACGCGGACGGAGCCCTCAGCGTATGCGGAGAGTGACGCATGGGCCCACGCACGACGGGTCCATCGGCGTCAAGCTTCCGTTAAGAACGGCCTGTGGGCAGGGTCATTCGAGCCCCGACATCTTGAACACCCTCCGCGCGGTCTCGCGGTCGATCCGCTCCGACACGCGGTGCAGGGCGGTGGCGCCGCACAGCAGCGACCCGCGCGCCTCCGACGTGTGGGCGTCCTCGTCGAGGCGGTACCAGAGGTCGGGGTTGGCGACGAGGACCTGCGGGGGGATCTCGACGCGCTCGCCGAACGCGTCGCGCAGCACCAGCCGCTGGGCGACGCCGTCCAGGCAGCGGACCGACACCAGCAGGTCCGTGCGGACGGTCCGGGTGCGCAGCAGCGAACGCGACCGCAGCCAGCCCGCGCCCGCCGAGACGTGGGGCGGACACAGCACCGCGAAGAGCAGCGCCGCGAGGGTGCACCAGAGGACGGTGCGCCATGGGGTGAGGGTGCCGGCGCCCCAGGCGATGAGGAGCAGCAGGGTCAGGAGTACGGCCGCGCAGCGGACCGCGCTGCGCACGTCCCGTGCCCAGCCGTGGTCGTACGCCTCGGTGCCGGAGGGCCGTTCGGACGCGGGGGAGAGATCGTGTCGCACGTCGTCGGGGGGTTCCATGCCGCTGACGCTAGGTACTGGGTGAGCCGGGTCGACCTCGCTTGACGGGACTCTGACGGGCGCCCGGTCGATTCTTGACGCCGTCCCTGCGGGGCGCCGAGCCGCCCGCGCATCCTCGTCTTCGCCGGCTCGATCTTCGTCCTGATCGGCATGGTCCGGCACTGGCGCGAGCAGCGCGGGCCGGGCCGGCGCTCACCTCTCAGGCCCTGACGGCCGCTGCATCCCTGGGCGACGAGGTCGGCGCGGTCACCGTCTGCCACCCCGACCCCGAGGACCGGGCCCAACTGCACGCCCTCGAGCACGCCTGGGCCGAGTGGGACCCCGGCGTGCCGCTGGTCAGGCTGCGTCGGGAGACCGACGTGGTGATCTGCCGTCTGCGGTTCCGGCTGACCTGACCGTGACAGGTGCCGTAAGAGTCCCGTCAAAGCCGCGCAGTGCCCCGTAAGGGAGCCGTCAATGACGGTCGAATCCGGCCACAGACGCGGTTTCCTCAAATCCGTCCTTGTTCAACCGCACGTCCAACCGCACGTCCAACCGCACGTTCCACCGAACCTCGACTCCAGGAGCTCACGATGGCCGATCTGGCCTTCGTCGTCACCACGGTCGCGCTCTTCGCGCTGGTGGCCCTCGTCGCCAAGGGGGTGACGAAGCTGTGACCGCCGAAAACGTCGTCGGCCTGATCGTGGCCGTCGCCCTGCTGGGCTATCTCGTCCTCGCCCTGATCTTCCCGGAGAGGTTCTGAGCACTGACATGGGTCCCGTCCTTGCCGGCGTCCTCCAGCTGCTCGCTCTCACAGGCGCGCTGGCGATCATCCACGTCCCCCTCGGCAACTACATGGCCAAGGTCTACTCCTCCGAGCGGCACTGGCGCGTCGAGAAGTGGATCTACAAGGGCATTGGCGCCAACCCCGACACCGAGATGCGCTGGACCGCGTACCTGCGCGGTGTCCTCGCCTTCTCGGCGGCTGGTGTCCTCTTCCTCTATCTGCTGCAGCGGCTCCAGGGTGTCCTGCCCGGCTCGCTCGGCTTCTCCTCGATCGACCCGGACCAGGCGTTCAACACCGCCGTGTCCTTCGTGACCAACACCAACTGGCAGTCGTACTACGGCGAACAGGCCATGGGCCATGTCGTGCAGACCGGCGGTCTGGCGGTGCAGAACTTCGTCTCCGCGGCCGTCGGCATGGCCGTCGCCGTGGCTCTCGTACGGGGCTTCGCGCGGTCGCGCTCCGGTGAACTCGGGAACTTCTGGGCGGACATGGTGCGCGGTGTCACACGCATCCTGCTGCCGCTGGCGTTCGTCGCCGCGATCGTGCTGGTCGCCTGCGGCGTCATCCAGAACTTCTCCGGCATCCACGAGGTGGGCCAGTTCATGGGCGGCTCGCAGGAGTGGAACGGCGGCGCGGTCGCCTCGCAGGAGGCCATCAAGGAGCTGGGCACCAACGGCGGCGGCTACTTCAACGCCAACAGCGCCCACCCCTTCGAGAACCCGACCCCGTTCACGAACCTCTTCGAGATCTTCCTGCTGCTCGCCATCCCGTTCTCGCTGCCGCGCACCTTCGGTGTGCTGGTCGGCTCGGTCAAGCAGGGCTACGCGATCCTCGCGACCATGGCCACCATCTGGATCGCCTTCATCGGGCTGATGTGGTGGACCGAGTTCGCGCACCGCGCCCCGGCGTTCGAGATCGCCGGCGCCTCGATGGAGGGCAAGGAGGTCCGCTTCGGCATCGGCGCCTCGTCGATCTTCGCGGTGTCGACCACGCTCACCTCCACCGGCGCCGTGGACTCCTTCCACTCCTCGTACACCGGCCTCGGCGGCGGCATCACCCTGCTCGGCATGATGCTGGGCGAGATCGCGCCCGGCGGTGTCGGCTCCGGCCTCTACGGCATTCTGATCATGGCGATCATCGCGGTGTTCATCGCCGGTCTGATGGTCGGCCGGACGCCCGAGTACCTGGGCAAGAAGATCGGCACCCGCGAGATCAAACTGGCGGCCTGCTACATCCTGGTCACCCCGGCGCTGGTGCTCATCCTGACCGCTTTTGCGATGGCGCTGCCGACCCCTGCGCACTCCATGACCAACAGCGGGGCGCACGGATTCTCCGAGATCCTCTACGCCTATACGTCCGCCTCGAACAACAACGGCTCGGCCTTCGCCGGTCTGAACGCGGACACGCAGTGGTTCAACAGCACCCTCGGCATCGCCATGCTGCTCGGCCGGTTCGTGCCGATGGTGTTCGTGCTGGCGCTCGCCGGATCGCTCGGCGAGCAGCGGCCGGTGCCCGTCACCGCGGGCACCCTGCGCACCGAGAAGCCGCTGTTCACGGGCCTGTTGGTGGGCGCGATCCTGATCATCACCGGTCTGACGTACTTCCCGGCCCTCGCGCTCGGGCCGCTGGCCGATGGGCTGGCGTGATGACCACTCGTACAGCGAATCAAGAGGACACCATGTCCACAGCGTCCCCCACCACTCCGACCCGGGCGCCGCACAGCGACGTACCCACCGGGCACAAGTCCCCCGAAGGCCGTGTCGGCGCGGGCCTCTTCGACCCCCAGCAGCTCGTGAAGTCGCTGCCGGACGCCTTCCGCAAGCTCGACCCACGGGTGATGGTCAAGTCGCCCGTGATGTTCGTGGTGTGGATCGGCTCCGTCCTGACCACCGTCTTCTCCTTCACGGACCCGGGCGACTGGTTCGGCTGGACGATCAGCGCCTGGCTGTGGCTGACGGTGATCTTCGCCAACCTGGCCGAGGCGGTCGCCGAGGGCCGCGGCAAGGCACAGGCCGACACCCTGCGCAAAGCCAAGACGGACACCGTCGCCCGACGGCTCGTCGACGGCCGTGAAGAGCGGGTGCCGGGTACCGAGCTGAGGATCGGTGACCTGGTCGTCTGCGAGGCCGGCGACATCATCCCCGGCGACGGTGACGTCGTCGAGGGTGTGGCGAGCGTCGACGAGTCGGCGATCACCGGTGAGTCGGCGCCCGTCATCCGCGAGTCCGGCGGCGACCGCAGCGCGGTCACCGGCGGTACGAAGGTGCTCTCCGACCGGATCGTCATCAAGATCACAACGAAGCCGGGCGAGACCTTCATCGACCGGATGATCGGCCTCGTCGAGGGCGCCGCGCGGCAGAAGACGCCGAACGAGATCGCGCTGAACATCCTGCTGGCGTCCCTCACGATCGTCTTCCTCCTCGCGGTGGCGACCCTGCCGCCGTTCGCCGACTACGCGGGCACCCATCTGACGATGGTCGTGCTGGTCGCCCTGCTGGTCTGCCTCATCCCGACGACGATCGGCGCGCTGTTGTCCGCGATCGGCATCGCCGGCATGGACCGCTTGGTGCAGCGCAACGTGCTCGCCATGTCGGGCCGTGCGGTCGAGGCCGCCGGTGACGTCTCCACGCTGCTGCTCGACAAGACCGGCACCATCACGCTCGGCAACCGCCAGGCGGCGGAGTTCGTGCCGGTGCGCGGCACGACCGAGGCCCAGGTCGCGGACGCCGCCCAGCTGTCGTCGCTGGCCGACGAGACGCCCGAGGGCCGCTCCATCGTCGTACTGGCGAAGGAGAAGTACGGCCTGCGCGAGCGCCACCAGGGCGAACTGGCCGGTGCCGAGTGGATCGAGTTCACCGCCCAGACCCGGATGTCGGGTGTGGACGTCGACGGCCGGAGGATCCGCAAGGGTGCGGCCGGTTCGGTGATCACCTGGGTCGAGGAACGCGGCGGCGTGGTCGCCGAGGACGCGGACACGCTCGCCGACACGATCTCCGAGGCGGGCGGTACGCCGCTCCTGGTGGCCGTCGAGGACAGCGCCGGGGCCCGGGTGCTGGGTGTCATCCACCTCAAGGACGTCGTCAAGGACGGCATGCGCGAGCGGTTCGAGGAACTGCGCCGCATGGGCATCAAGACCGTCATGATCACGGGTGACAACCCGCTGACCGCCAAGGCCATCGCGGACGAGGCCGGCGTCGACGACTTCCTCGCCGAGGCCACCCCCGAGGACAAGATGGCCCTCATCAAGCGGGAGCAGGCCGGCGGCAAGCTCGTCGCCATGACCGGCGACGGCACCAACGACGCCCCGGCCCTGGCCCAGGCGGATGTCGGCGTGGCGATGAACACGGGTACGTCGGCCGCCAAGGAGGCCGGCAACATGGTCGACCTCGACTCCAACCCAACGAAACTCATCGAGATCGTCGAGATCGGCAAGCAACTCCTCATCACCCGGGGCGCGTTGACGACGTTCTCCATCGCCAACGACGTCGCGAAGTACTTCGCGATCATCCCGGCGCTGTTCGCGGCCGTCTACCCGGGCCTGGACAAGCTCAACATCATGGGCCTGTCCTCGCCGGACTCCGCGATCCTGTCGGCCGTCATCTTCAACGCGCTGATCATCATCGCGCTGGTGCCGCTCGCCCTGAAGGGCGTGCAGTACCGGCCGGTCAGCGCCGACCGGATGCTCCGCCGCAACCTCGCGATCTACGGTCTCGGCGGACTCATAGCGCCGTTCATCGGCATCAAGATCATCGACCTGCTCATCTCCCTCATCCCCGGAATCGGTTGATCGCCATGAACAACTCGGTTACCAACACCGCCCGGTTGCTCGGCGCGGGACTGCGCGCCCTCCTCGTGCTGACCCTGGTGACGGGCGTCATCTACCCGCTGGTCGTCACCGGCATCGCCCAGGGGCTGTTCAACAACAAGGCGAACGGCTCGGAGATCGAGGCGAACGGCCGGGTCGTCGGCTCGTCGCTGATCGGGCAGGCGTACCACCTGCCGTTGAAGGAGGGTCAGGAGACACCGGAGCCGGACCTGAAGTGGTTCCAGGGACGCCCGCAGAACGGCCTCGGCACCAACAGCGTCAACACCCAGTACAAGCTCATCCTGTCCGGCGCGACCAACCGGTCCGGCGACAACGAAGAGCTCATCCAGTGGGTGAAGGACGCCAAGGCCGCGGTCATCAAGGACAACTCGGTCCCCGGCCACACGGTCAAGCCGTCCGAGGTGCCCGCCGACGCCGTGACGTCGTCCGGGTCCGGCCTGGACCCGAACATCTCCCCGCAGTACGCCGACCTCCAGGTGCACCGGGTCGCCGAGCAGAACGGGCTGCCCGTCGCCGAGGTCCAGAAGCTCGTCGACGAGCACACCGAGGGCCGCACCCTCGGCTTCATCGGCGAGCCCCGGGCGAACGTCCTCGAACTCAACATCGCGCTCAAGGAACTTGTGGCGAAGAGCTGATGGCGTCACCCGACCCGAGCGGGAGCCGGCGGCCCGGAGCACATCCCGGTTCCGTCGGCTCCTGCCGCCATGAAGCCCACGGCCCCCGGTACGACCGGAAAGGCGCACACCCATGACCCGTGTGCTGGTGGTGGAGGACGATCCGCAGCTCGTACGGGCCCTCGTGATCAACATGCAGGCACGCCGGTACGGCGTGGATGCCGCGCCCGACGGCGCCACCGCCCTGCGACTGGCCGCCGCACGCCGGCCCGACGTCGTGATGCTCGACCTCGGACTGCCCGACATGGACGGCGTCGACGTGATCAAGGCACTGCGGGGCTGGACCCGTGTCCCGATCCTGGTGCTGTCGGCGCGTCAGGCGTCGGACGAGAAGGTGGCGGCGCTGGACGCGGGCGCCGACGACTACGTCACCAAGCCGTTCAGCATGGACGAGCTCATGGCCCGGCTGCGGGCCGCCGTCCGCCGCACCGAGGACACCCCGCTCGCCCCGGAGACGACGGTGGTGGAGACGGACGGGTTCACCATCGACCTGTTCGCCAAGAAGGTGGTCCGGGACGGACACGACGTACGGCTCACCCCGACCGAATGGCATCTGCTGGAGATCCTGGTCACCAACCCCGGCCGGCTCATCACACAGAAGCACCTGCTCCAGGAGGTCTGGGGTGTCTCCCAGAGCAACAAGACCAACTACCTTCGGGTCTACATGGCCCAACTGCGCCGCAAACTCGAAGCGGACCCCTCGCACCCCCGTCACCTCGTCACCGAACCCGGCATGGGTTACCGCTTCGAAGGATGAACATGGCACGCGGCAAGCTTCGGATCTACCTGGGTGCGGCGCCGGGGGTGGGCAAGACGTACGCGATGTTGTCCGAGGCGCACCGGCGGGTGGAGCGGGGCACGGACTGCGTGGTGGCGTTCGTGGA
>NZ_JBQQCE010000187.1:0-17318 GCF_052245645.1 Streptomyces sp. KR55
CCTGGTTCTACCTCGACGCCGTCACCGTCCGGACGAGCGCGTCGACCGGCGCAGTCGTCGCGCTCGGCGACTCCATCAAGGACGGCTGGCAGTCCAGCACCGACCTGAATCGCCGCTGGCCCGACTACCTCGCCCGCCGACTCCGGGCCGCGACCTGGACGACCGTCAAGGGCGTGGCCAACGAAGGGATCTCCGGCAACAAGGTCCTGGCCGACGGCGCCGGGCAGAGCGCCCTCAACCGGCTGGACCGCGATGTCCTGTCCCACCCCGGCGTCCGGACCGTGTTCCTCTTCGAGGGCGTCAACGACATCAAGGCCCACACCGGCGTGACCGCCGAGGATCTCATCGCCGGCTACCGCGAGATCCTCGACCGGGCGCACGCGGCGGGCAAGTGTGTCGTCGGCGCCACCGTCGGGCCCTTCAAGGGCTGGTCCGAATGGGATCCGGCCGCCGAAGCCGTACGTCAGGAGGTCAACGCGTTCATCCGGAACAGCGGGGAGTTCGACGCGGTCACCGACTTCGACCGCATCCTGCGCAACCCGTATGACCCCGAGCGCATCCTTCCGTTCTTCGACAACGGCGACCACCTGCACCCCAACGACAAGGGGATGCAGGCGCTCGCCGACGCCGTCGACATCGAGAGCCTGGACTGCGCGTCCGGGTAGTTCACGGGGGTGCGGTCGGCTGTCCCGCTCAGCGCAACGTCCTCGCCCAGTCCGCCGGAACCCGCCCCGCCGGACCCGGCGCCGGCTGGTCCAGGGGGTGGCTCTCCGGCGGGGCCAGGTCGGGGCCGGACTCGTACATCTCCTTCGTCGCGAAGTTCCAGAACCACTCCTCGCCCGGCTCGAAACTCCGCATCACGGGGTGCCCGGTGGCCTCGTAGTGCGCGGTGGCGTGCTTGGCGGGGGAGGAGTCGCAGCAGCCGATGTGGCCGCACTGGGCACAGCGCCGCAGGTGGAACCACCACCCCCCGACCTCGTCGCACTCCGCGCAGCCCGTGCCGCTGGGCGGGATGGTCGGGTCGATTCCGGTGTCACTGGTCATGCCGACTCCTCGGGGGCCGTTTCGTCGTCCGTGGCGGTGAGCGGAAGGAGCACCTGGAAACGCGTGTCGCCCGGCACCGACTCGACCTGGAGGCTGCCGTGGTGCTTGTTGACGACGATCCGCCAGGAGATGTCCAGGCCGAGCCCGGTGCCCTCGCCCACCGGCTTGGTGGTGAAGAAGGGGTCGAAGATACGGTTTCGGATCTCCGGCGGTACCCCGGGCCCCGTGTCGCGGAACTCCACCAGCATCCGGTCGTGGTCGAGCGCCGTCCGCACCGTCAACGTCCCGTCGCCGCCCGCGCTGTTGATGGCGGAGACCGCGTTGTCGATCAGGTTGGTCCACACCTGGTTGAGCTCCGCCGGGTAGGCGGGGACCTTCGGGAGCGTACGGTCGTAGTCCTTGACGACCTTGATCTGCTGGCCGATCTTTCCCGACAGCATCAGCAGCGTGCTGTCGAGGAGTTCGTGCACGTCGGCCATCCGGTACGGGGCGCGGTCGAGCTGCGAGTACTGCTTCGCCGCGTCCACGAGGTGGGAGATGCGGGTGGTGGAGTCCTCGATCTCGTCCATCAGCAGCTCGGTCTCGACCGTGTAGTTGAGCCACCCGACCGCTCCGGGGAGGATCTCCTCGTCGACGGCCGCCGCGACCTGGTCCAGCCAGTCGATGTCCAGTCCGGCCTGCACGAAAGTGGGCGCGAGCCGCCAGCCGTCCGGGATGCCGTGGTCGTCGAGCCAGTCGGTGAGGGCGTCCTCGCGGTCCGCCGCCTCCAGCGGGCTCAGGGTCGGTGCCTTGGCGACCAGTTCGGCCGTGCGGTCCTGGATCTCGATGAGGTGCGCCAACTGCTCGCGCGGAAACGGGCCCGAGGCGATGATGCTGAGCTTGTGCCGCATCTTCGCCACCCGCTCGCGCAGGGTCGAGGTCGCCCGTACGGCCGCTGCGGCGGGGTTGTTGAGTTCATGGGTGAGCCCGGCGGACAACGAGCCGAGCGCCAGCAGCCGTTCCCGCTGCCCGATCATCCGCTGGGTGTTCTTCGAGCCGAAGAAGAGCCCCTCCAGGAGATGGACCGCCATGGGGAACCACTCCCGCATGATGGTCGCGAACGTGTCCGCGGGCACCACGAAGAACCGTGTCGGCTCCGTCACGCGCATCGAGTTGTTGTAGACCTGCCGCACCCGGTCGCCGAGATACGCCTGCATGGCCCCGGCGTACACCCCGGGCTGGGAGGTCCGGGTGACCTCGACGTCGTCGGCGCCGACCCGCCGGGACAGCACGACCGTGCCCTCGATCATCACGTAGAAGCAGGTGGCGGGCTCACCCTCGGTGTACACCGGGCCGGGTTCGAACCCCTCCACGCGTCCCGCGGCGCACAGCCGTCCGAGCTGTTCGGGGCTCAGCTTCTCGAACAGGAACAGTGAGCCGATCTCCTGGGGATTGCACGGCAGGAGCCGCCCGCTCATGACTGCTCCAGGTAACGGTGGACGAGCATCACGGCCATGGCTCCCTCTCCGACGGCGGACGCGACGCGCTTGGCGGACTCGGCGCGCGCGTCGCCCGCCACGAACACGCCGGGAATGTTGGTCTCCAGGTGGTACGGCGGCCGGTCCAGCTCCCAGTCCGCGGGCGGCCGCCCGTCCGGCGTGAGGTCGGGGCCGGCCAGGATGAACCCGCGTTCGTCGCGCAGCACCGTGCCGTCCAGCCAGTCGGTCAGTGGGGCCGCGCCGATGAACACGAACAGCCACTGCGCGTCGACGAGTTCGGTCTGCCCGGTCGCCGCGTCGCGCAGCGTCAGCTGCTCCAGGTGGTCGGAGCCGTGCGCGGCCTCGACGACGGTGCCGCAGCGCACCGAGATGTTCGGCGCCTCCTCGATCTGCTGGACCAGGTAGTACGACATCGACGCCGACAGCGACTCCCCGCGCACCAGCAGGGTCACCGACTTGGCGCCCCGGGCCAGGTACATCGCCGCCTGCCCCGCGGAGTTGGCGCCGCCCACGATGTACACGTCGTGGCCCTGGCAGGAGGCGGCCTCGGTCAGCGCCGATCCGTAGAACACCCCGCAGCCGCTCAGCTCGTCCACGCCCGGCGCGGGAAGCTCCCGGTAGGACACGCCGGTCGCCAGGATCACGCTGTGCGCGGCGATCGCCGAGCCGTCGGAGAACCGTACGACCCGCGCGGCGCCGTTGACCTCCAGCCCGCTCACCTCGCGCGCGGTGAGGATCTCGGCGCCGAACTTCGCCGCCTGCCGCCGGGCCCGGTCGGTGAGCTGCGCGCCCGACACGCCGTCGGGGAAGCCGAGGTAGTTCTCGATGCGTGAGCTCTGCCCGGCCTGCCCGCCGGTCGCGGACCGCTCCACGAGCACCGTCCGCAGCCCTTCCGAGGCCCCGTACACGGCCGCGCCGAGACCGGCCGGGCCGCCGCCGATGACGACCAGGTCGTAGAAGTCGGCCGTCGGTGTCGTCGCCAGCCCCACCCGGGCGGCGAGCTCGGGCGCCTCGGGCGCGACCAGCGGCGTGCCGTCCGGGGTGATCACCAGCGGCAGCCGCTGCCCGTCCGCACCGGCGGCGGCCAGCAGCCGCCGGCCCTCCGGCTCCTCGGCCGAGTACCAGCGGTACGGCACCTGGTTGCGGGCCAGGAACTCCCGGACGTCCGACGAGCGCGCCGACCAGCGGTGCCCGACGACCTTCGTGCTGGGCACGGGCCGGTAGTCGCTGCAGCGCCACGCCTGGATCAGGTCGTCCAGCACCGGGTACAGCTTCTCCTCGGGCGGATCCCACGGCTTGAGCAGATAGTGGTCGAGATCCACGACGTTGATCGCGTCGATCGCCGCGTTCGTGTCCGCGTACGCGGTCAGCAGCACCCGCCGCGCGCCCGGATACACGTCCAGCGCCTGTTCGAGGAACTCGATGCCGTTCATCTGCGGCATGCGGTAGTCGGCCAGGATCACGGCCACCAGGTCGCCGCGCAGCTTCAGCTCCCGCAGCGCCTCGAGCGCGGACTCGCCGGACTCCGCGCGCACGATCCGGTACGACTCGCCGTAGCGCCGCCTCAGGTCCCGGGCGACGGCACGGGAGACCCCCGGGTCGTCGTCCACGGTCATGATGACGGTCCGCGCCGTGTCGGCGGCCTGTGCCATACGTCTCCCACCCGAGAGCGTTCGGATTCGCGGTACGGCGGCCCTGTCCCGCCGCGCCGGCTCCCGCCCATCGTATGTTCGATCGTCCCGCTTCGCTCAGGTATGCGGGAGGCCGGAGCCCGTCAGCGGCGTCGCGAGCTCAGCACGCAGAACTCGTTGCCTTCCGGGTCGGCAAGCGTGACCCAGCTCTCATCGCCTGTTCGGTCGACGTCCGCGTGCCGTGCGCCGAGCGCGAGGAAGCGGGCGACCTCGGCCTCCTGGTCGTCGGGGCGGAAGTCGAGGTGCAGCCGGTTCTTGACCGTCTTGCCCTCGGGACCGGCGCGAAGATCAGCCCCGGCAGGCGGTCCTCCCGCGGCCGGATCTCGAATTCCTCGGGCGAGTCGTTCAGCACCACCCACCCCAATGCTTCTGCCCACCAGCGGCCCAGGGCGGCCGGGTCGGCCGCATCCACGTTCACTTGCTCCCATTCCAGGCTCATCCCGGCAGCGTAGGGAAGACTGGCCCGACGACGTGACCGCAATACAGGGAGGCAGCCGCATGACACGCCCGATCACGGCAGGGGTCGACGGTACGGAGGAGAGTCTCGCCGCACTGGCCTGGGCGGGCCGGGAGGCGGTCCGCCGCGGGCTGCCGGTGCGTGTGGTGCACGCCTGGCGGTTCCAGCCGCACGAGGCGATCGATGCCGGGGACGCCGACAGCCAGGCAGGGTGGGTGCGCACGGCCGTGGCGGAGGCCGCCCGGGTGGTCACCGAGCGGCACCCTGGGCTCGACGTGACCACCGACGTCCTGGAAGGCAGCGCCGTCGACACGCTGGCCGCCGCGGCGGCCGACGCCGAGATGCTGGTGCTCGGCTCGCGCGGCCACGGCCGTGTCGTCGGCTTCCTGCTCGGCTCGGTCGGACAGCAGGTCATCGCCGGAGTCACGCGTCCGGTCGTTCTCGTAAGGGCGGGCGACGAGCCGGCCGCCGAGGCCGCGGGCCGCGAGGTCGTCGTGGGCCAGCAGGGCGACCCCGACGACAGCGCAGCCGTGCTGCGGTTCGCGTTCGAGGCGGCGGCCGCGCGCGGGGCGACCGTACGTGCCGTACGGGCCTGGACCCTGCCGCCGGTGTTCTCCTACAGCCCGGCCTCGCTGAAGCTGCTCGACGAGGCCGGAGGCCTGGAACCGTACGAGAAGAAGGCGCTGGCCGCGGCGGTGCAGCCGTGGCGGGATCGGTTTCCCGACGTTCCGGTGGTGGAGCACGTGGAGATGGGCAGTGCGGGGCAGGTGCTGTTGGAGGTGGCCGGGCGGGCACAGCTGATGGTCGTCGGGCGCCGGGCCCGCCGTACCGCCGTCGGCGCACGCATCGGCTCGGTCGCCCATGGGGTCCTGCATCACGCGGGCTGCCCGGTGGCCGTGGTCCCGCCCGTCTGAGTGACTCCGGCGGTGGGCCGACGGGTTTCCTGGCCGCCTTGAGTCACTCCGACGTCGGCTGAAGCGTCTCGCGCGCCTTGGGCAGGATGTTCTTGACGTAGTCCGTCACGGCCGTGTCCAGCCCGATGTCGTGCTGGGCCCGCTCGGACAGGTACCAGCGGTGTTCGAGCAGCTCGTGGTAGATCTCGGCCGGGTCCATCGCGCCGCGCAGCTCCAGCGGCACGGCCCGCACGGTGGGGCGGAACACGTCCCGCACCCAGCGGTGGGCGAGCACCTCCGGGCGGGCGCCGAGGTGCTCGCCCGGGGCGTAGTCGTCCTGGGTGGCCATCCAGCTCTCCAGGTCGTTGAGCAGCCGCCGGGCCTGGTTCTCCTCCGTGTCCAGGCCGGTCAGGCGCAGCAGCTGCCGCTGGTGGTGGCCCGCGTCGACGACCTTCGGTACGAAGGTGACGGTGTCGCCGTTGGAGGAGTGCTCGATCTGCATCTCGGCGACGTCGAAACCCAGCTCGTTGAGGCGGCGTATCCGGCGTTCTATGTAGTGGTACTTGCCCGCCGGGTAGACGGAGGTGCGGGTCAGCTCCTGCCACAGGCCCCGGTAGCGGGCGCAGATCTCCATGCCGAACTCGATGGGATCCACGGACGGGTGCAGCGCCCCGGACGCCTCCAGGTCCAGCAGCTCGCCGCTGATGTTCACGCGGGCGAGGTCCAGGTCGTAGTCGCGCTGTCCGGGGCTGAGCTGCGGATGCAGTTCCCCGGTCTCCGCGTCCACGAGATACGCGGCGTAGGCGCCCGCGTCCCGGCGGAACAGCGTGTTCGACAGCGAGCAGTCGCCCCAGGCGAACCCGGCGAGGTGCAGCCGTACGAGCAGGACGGCCAGGGCGTCCATGAGGCGGTGCATGGTGGCCGGGCGCAGCGTCGTCTCGAACATCGAGCGGTACGGCATCGAGCCGCCCAGGTGCCGGGTGATCAGTACGGGTTCCAGCGGGGCCCCGTCCTTGTCGGCGCGCCCGGTGACCACGGCCAGGGGGTCGACCGCAGGGATGCCGATCCGGTCCAGGTCGCGCAGCAGCTCGTACTCGCGCAGCGCGGGCCGTTCGGCGAGCTCCTTGACGGCGATCACCTCGGAGCCGGCGCGGGCGTACCGCACCACGTGCCGGGAGATGCCGCGCGGCAGCGGGACGAGGTACTCCGCGGGCCACTCCTCCAGGGGCACGTCCCAGGGCAGCTCGAGGAGGAGCGCGGGGTGCTCCGGGTTGGTGGCGCTGATCTGCAAGGCCATGGCCCGACTTTAAAGGGCCCGTTCCCGTGCGTGTCGTGCCGCCTCACGTACTGGACCCTGGTGCACCGGCCCGTGCCCCGGAATCAGGACGTCCGCGGCGAGGCCCTCCAGCGTCTCCAGCGAGGCCACGGCGCGGGCGCGCTCGTGGTGGAACATGTCGGGCAGCAGCTGTGGCCCGTGGACGCGCGAGGTCGGGTGGCCGCTCACCAGGGCGTCGCCGGAGATCAGCACTCCGGCCTCGCGGAGGTGGAAGACGGTGTGCCCCAGCGTGTGGCCGGGTGTGTGCACGGGGACGGGCCGCCCAGGCAGATCGAGCGGCCCCTGCGCCGGGAACGGCTGCGGCTCGGCCACCGGCACGTGGGCGGTCCCGCCGACCCGGAGGGCGTGTACGGCCCACGGCAGGACGCCCGGCCGCCACCCGTTGCCCAGGACCTGCCCGATGGTCACCTGGTGCAGGAACTCCCGCCGGGCGTGCGGCACTTCGGCCTCGTGCAGGTAGACCGGCGTGCCGTACGTGGCGCGCAGGTACTCGGCGGAGCCCAGGTGGTCGTTGTGGGCGTGGGTGATCAGCACGGCCGCGACCGCCTCCGGTGAGCTCCCCACGTCAGCGAGCGAGGCGAGGACTTGTTCCCGGTCTCCGGGGTAGCCGGTGTCGATGAGTGTGACGGCGTCCTCCTCGGTGAGGATCACCCAGTTGGTGTTGCTTCCGTGCACCAGGTAGGTGCCGTCGGCGACTTGCCGCACATCTGCCCGCATGATCGTCCCGCCTGCTGAGGTCCCTGCCCGACGGCACCAGCAAAGCAGATCGCGAGCCGGCCGACGCCGGCCGGGTCAGCGCATCCCGAACAGGAAGCGCGTCACCCTGCTTCTGCGTACCGCGAACTCGTACGCCACCAGGATCACCGCGAGCGAACAGGCCACGATCACCAGGTACTTGACGGGAATCGGCGCCTCCCAGCCCACCACCCCGTAGGCGAAGGCGACGACGACCGGCTGGTGCAGGACGTACAACGGCAGCGCGGCGACGGCGAAGTACGCCAGGATCCGGCCGTGCCCCTGGCCGGCGGGCGTCGCACGCTCGCGGGGCCGGTCCAGCAGCCCCAGGATCGCCACCACCCAGCACCATCCGGCCGCCCCGAACACCGCCCGAGTGACCAGCGCGAGCGGGGACCAGTCCGTGAACGGATCGTCCTCGGTGAGGAACCCGGGCGCGGTTCCCGCGAACAGGACGAGCCCGAGTACGCCGACCGGCCGGGCGAGGCGGCGCATGGCGGCGCGGACGCGTTCGTCGTCGGCGAGTGCGTAGCCGCAGACGAAGAACAGCAGGTACGCCCAGCGGTTCCAGCCCGCGTAGTCCTCCTCCATGCCGGCGAGGGAGTTGAGCAGGGCGAGCGGCAGCGCGGGCAGGAGCAGCAGGGCGGGTCGCCTCGCCACTGCGCGGCCCGTGCCCTCGGCCCCGGCCGCGACAGGCGCCGCGAGCGGTGCGAGAAGCAGCGAGAACGCGAGCAGGAGGACGACGAACCACAGGTGGCCGGTCTCGAAATGGTCCCCGTCGAGGACGAAGGGGAAGTCCGTGAGGTCCAGTCGGACGTCGAAGAAACGGGGCCAGAAACTCCAGTACGACTCGTCGTAGCCGGGGTCGGCGGCCCGCAGGCGCAGCCACTGCGGCACGGGGATCATGGTGAGCGTCGCGAAGACCAGGGGGATGCCGAGGCGCAGCAGGCGCCGGCGGGCGAAGCCGCCGGGGCCCCGGCGGCGTATCGAGTGCCGGGAGCCGAGGCCGGCGACGAGGAACAGCATGGGCATCGCCCAGATCACGCCGAGCCCGGCGACGATGGTGACGGTGTCCGTCGTGTCGGCGTTCTTGACGTAGAAGTCGTCGTCCGGGGAGAACACCAGGGCAGTGTGGAAGAAGACCAGGCCGACGACGACGAGTGCGCGCAGCGCGTCCAGTTCCTGCCGCCTGGGAGCGGCGGTCGTTCGCGTGGATTCCGTGTCCATACGACCCCCAAGTCCGGCCCAGTGTGGGGGAGGACGGGCGGGGACGACAGGGTTCCGGCAGGGGTGAGGCTGCCTCCGGCACCGTCCGCCGGAGGCAGCCCCCGCGCGCATCCGAAGCGGCCGCCTCTCCGCCTCAGTGCACGCCGGCCGGGCGGAACTGGACGCTGATGCGCGGTCCCGCGGCGCGTGTGGTCTTGGGTATGGAGTGCTCCCAGGTCCGCTGGCAGGAGCCGCCCATCACGATGAGATCGCCGTGCCCCAGCGGACGCCGCACGCTGTCGCCGCCGCGCATCGGGCGCAGCAGCAGGTCACGGGGCGAGCCGACGGAGAGGATCGCGACCATGGTGTCCTCGCGCGCGCCCCGCCCGATCCGGTCGCCGTGCCAGGCGACGCTGTCGCGGCCGTCGCGGTAGTGGCACAGCCCGGCCGTCGTGAACGGCTCGCCCAGCTCGTCGCCGTAATGCGCGCTGAGCGCGTCGCGCGCCTCGGTCAGCACCGGGTGCGGCAGGGGGTCGTCCGCGTCGTAGAACGCCAGCAGCCGAGGTACGTCGACGACGTGGTCGTACATCTTCCGCCGCTCCGCACGCCACGGCACCTCGGCGGCCAGCTGTTCGAACAGGGTGTCGGAGCCGCTGAGCCAGCCGGGCAGCACGTCGATCCAGGCGCCGTGGCCGAGTTCGGTGCGGTGGATCCCGTCGAGGGAGCCGAGCCCGAGCTGGTCCGCCTGGTCGAAGAGGGAGCCCTGGAGGTGCGTGCTCATGGATCCAGCCTAGCCCGTATTCGAAAATATGTTCCCATTCTGAAATTGCGGTGACGGTGAACTCTTGGTGTCCCGGCCCTTTGGATACATTCCTGTATCGGATACATTCCCGTATCGAACGGAGGGCGGGACATGGCTGCGGAGGCGACGACCGGGCGCGTGACGAAGCGCCGCGTCCGCACGCGCGCCAATCTCCTCGACGCCGCGTTCGGGGTCTTCGCGGCGAAGGGCTTCGGCCGGGTCTCGATCGAGGAGGTATGCGAGGCCGCCGGCTACAGCCGCGGTGCCTTCTACTCGAACTTCGCCAGCCTGGACGAGCTGTTCTTCGCCCTCTACCGGCAGCGGGCCGACCTCATCGCCGAGCAGGTCTCCAGGGCGCTCGCCCTGGACGGACCGGACCTCGACGTGCCCGCCGCCGTCGACCGGGTCACCGAGGTGCTGCTTCTCGACCTGGACTGGCTCCTGGTCAAGACGGACTTCCTCGTGCACGCCGCCCGTGACCCGGCCGTCGCGCAGACCCTCCTGGAGCACCGGGCCCGGCTGCGCGGGGCCATCGCGCAGCGGCTCGCCCGCGCCGTCCAGGGCCCCACCGCACTGCCCGCCGTACTGGGCGACATCGACGCCGCCGCCCACGCGGTGGTCGCCGCCTACGACGGAGTCACCGCCCAACTGCTGCTGGACAAGGACGTCGAGCATGCGCGCGCGTGGCTCAAGCAGCTGCTCACCGCGCTGCTGACGGACGGCAGCGGCACACCCGAACTGAGACCCCAATGAGAAGGGCAACGGTCCCCATGGACGCCACGGACGCGGACGTCATCGTCGTCGGAGCCGGTCTCGCCGGCCTGGTCGCGGCGCACGAACTCACCAGCCGGGGCCGCAGGGTCGCCCTGGTGGACCAGGAGAACGCCGCCAACCTCGGCGGCCAGGCCTTCTGGTCCTTCGGCGGGCTGTTCCTCGTCGACTCCCCGGAGCAGCGCCGGCTGGGCGTCAAGGACTCCCTCGACCTGGCCTGGAACGACTGGCAGGGCAGCGCCGGGTTCGACCGGGTGGACGACGAGGACTCCTGGGCGGTGCGCTGGGCCCGCGCCTACGTCGAGTTCGCGGCCGGCGAGAAGCGGTCCTGGCTGGAGGGGCACGGCATCAAGTTCCTGCCGACGGTCGGCTGGGCCGAGCGCGGCGACCTGCGCGCCGACGGACACGGCAACTCCGTACCCCGCTTCCACATCGCATGGGGCACCGGCACAGGGGTCGTCGAGCCGTTCGTCCGGTACGCCGAGCAGGCCGCGCGCGACGGACTGCTCACCTTCCACCACCGGCACCGGGTCGACGAGCTCGTCATCGAGGACGGCGCGGCACGCGGGGTGCGCGGCACGGTCCTGGCCGAGGACAACTCGCCCCGGGGGGCGGCCTCCAACCGTGACCGCGTCGGCGAGTTCGAACTCACCGCCCAGGCCGTGGTCGTCACCACCGGCGGCATCGGCGCCAACCACGACATCGTCCGCCGCTACTGGCCCGAGCGGCTCGGCACGCCGCCCGCCGAGATGGTCACCGGCGTCCCCGCGTACGTCGACGGGCGGATGCTCGACATCAGCGCGGAGGCGGGCGTACGGCTGGTCAACCGCGACCGCATGTGGCACTACACCGAGGGCCTGCAGAACTGGGACCCGATCTGGCCCGGCCACGGCATCCGCATCCTGCCGGGACCGTCCTCGATGTGGTTCGACGCCCTCGGCCGCCGCCTGCCCGAACCGTGTCTGCCCGGATACGACACCCTCAGCACCCTGAAGTACCTGCGGACCACGCAGGACATCGCCGGGTACGACCACTCCTGGTTCATCCTCACCCAGAAGATCATCGAGAAGGAGTTCGCGCTGTCGGGCTCCGAGCAGAACCCCGACATCACCGCCAAGGACCGCAAGGCGTTCCTGCGCGAACGGGTGCTCGGCAAGGGCGCACCCGGCCCGGTGGCGGCCTTCCTGCGCAACGGCGCCGACTTCGTGACCGCGCCCAGCCTCGAACAGCTCGTCGACAAGATGAACGGCCTGACCGACAAGCCGCTCCTCGACGCGGTCGCGCTCCGCCGCCAGATCGAGGCCCGCGATCTGCAGATCGCCAACCCCTACAGCAAGGACGCCCAGGTGCAGGGCCTGCGCAACGCCCGCCGCTACGTCGGCGACCGCCTCGGCCGGGTCGCCACCCCGCACCGCATCCTCGACCCCGCAGCCGGACCGCTGATCGGCGTCAAGCTGCACGTCCTGACCCGCAAGACCCTCGGCGGCATCCAGACCGACCTGGACTCGCGCGCCCTGGGCGTCGACGGACAGCCGATCGACGGTCTGTACGCGGCGGGCGAGGTGGCCGGCTTCGGCGGTGGCGGCGTGCACGGCTACAACGCGCTGGAGGGCACCTTCCTCGGCGGTTGCCTCTTCTCGGGGCGCGCGGCGGGCCGGGCGGCCGCACGGCAGACCGTCTGAGGCACGCCGACGGCCCGTCTCCTCAGGCCTGAAGGAGGCGGGTCACTCCTGAAGGAGGCGGGCCAGCACCGACGCATGGCTCTGCTCCGGGGACTTGGCGGCGGTCAGCAGCGTCACCGTCGCCTCGCGTGCCGACGCGCGCAGCCGGTCGAAGAGCTCGGCCGCCTCGGGCTCGGCCAGCTCGGCCTCGTAGCGGCGCGCGAACTCCTCGTACGACCCCTCGCCCGCGTGGTACCAGCGGCGCAGTTCGGTGGACGGGGTGAGGGCCTTCGGCCACTCGTCCACGTGGGCCGCGTCCTTGGCCAGGCCGCGCGGCCAGAGGCGGTCGACCAGGACGCGCACGCCGTCCTCGGCTTCCGGCGGTTCGTAGATGCGGCGTACACGGACACTCACGTTCGGGCCTTTCTCCCGGCGGCTCGTGCCGGGAGCGTACGCCGGACGGGCGGAGGCAGCCGTGGAACCCGGGGCCGCCTCACCTGACTGGACCCGAACGCAGGGTCTGTGCGGCCGTGGCCGTCACGGCGTCCGCCACCGCCGCCAGGGCGGGCGAGTCCAGCTTCCACTGCTGCCAGTACAGCGGGACGTCAACCGCGCGGTCGGGGGCGAGCTGGACCAGGCGGCCGGAGCGCAGCAGCGGGTCGGCCTGGACCTCGGGCACCACACCCCAGCCGAGGCCCGCGGCGACGGCTTCGACGAAGCCGTCCGAGGTGGGCACGAAGTGCCGTACCGGGCTCGCCCCGCCCCTGCCGCGCCGCAGCCGGCGGACGAAACCGTCCTGGAGGTCGTCGCGCCGGTCGAAGACCACGACCGGCGCCTGAGCGAGCGTCTCCCGCAGCTCTCCGTCGAGATGCCGCTCGGCGAAGTCCGGGCGGGCCACGGCGACGTAGCGCATCGTGCCGAGAGCGCGCACGGAGCACCCCGTCACGGGAACCGACGACGATGTCACCGCCGCCATCACCAGCCCCTCGCGCAGCAGCGCCGCGGTGTGGTCCTGGTCCTCGCGGCGCAGTTCGAAGCAGAGCCGCAGCTCCTCGGGGACGCGGGTGAGGGCCGGCAGGAACCAGGTCGCCAGCGAGTCGGAGTTCACCGCGATCGACACACGGGTCGCCTCCCCGGCACCGCTCATACCGAGCTCGGCGCGCGCGTCCCGCTCCAGCCGGGCCAGCTGGCGCGCCAGCCGCACCACGACCTCGCCCGACTCCGTGGGCCGCACCGGCTTCGTCCGCATCAGCAGGATCCGTCCGGTGCGCTGCTCCAGGGCCTTCACCCGCTGACTGACCGCCGACGGCGTCACATGCAGGGCGGCCGCCGCCGCGTCGAAGGTGCCCTCGTCCACGACTGCGAGCAGGGTCTGCACCTGGTCGACAGGAAGCTCCGTCATCGCCTGCTCCGCTCCTGAGGGCCATTACGAGGGCCAGTACGAGGCATTACGAGAGCTAAGGATACGTAAGAATCATTAGCTGTACCTCCAGGCGCCGCTTCCGTAGCGTCGATGCCATGCCCCACACCCTGACCGCCGCGGCCGCCGGATTCGGCACCGGCCTCTCGCTCATCGTCGCCATCGGCGCCCAGAACGCCTTCGTCCTGCGCCAGGGCGTCCGCCGGGAGGCGGTCCTCGCCGTCGTCGCCATCTGCGCACTGTCCGATGCCCTCCTGATCGCCCTGGGCGTCGGCGGTGTCGGCGCGGTGGTGGTGGCCTGGCCCGGTGCGCTGACCGTGGTGGGCTGGATCGGCGGGGCGTTCCTGCTCGGCTACGGAGCCCTCGCCGCCCGCCGTGCCCTCAAGCCCGGGGCGGAGGCCCTGCGCACGGAGGGCGAGGCCGCCGGGTCGCGTCGGCGGGCGGTGCTCACCTGTCTGGCGATGACCTGGCTCAACCCGCACGTCTACCTCGACACCGTGTTCCTGCTCGGCTCCGTCGCCGCCGACCAGGGTCCGCTGCGCTGGACGTTCGGCGTCGGAGCCGCGGTCGCCAGCCTCTGCTGGTTCACCGCGCTCGGCTTCGGGGCCCGGCTGCTCGGCCGCTGGCTGGCCCGGCCCGCCGCCTGGCGGGTGCTGGACGGACTCCTCGCCGCAACCATGCTCGTCCTCGGCGTCACACTCATCGCCGGCAGCTGACCGCCCGGGACCCCTACAGGCCGCCGCTGCGCCGGTGGAGCGAGTACTGCTCCATCAGCTGGCCGCGGGTCATCTCCAGCCGGTACGCGAGGATCTCGGCGACGATCCGCACCAGCGTCATGCCGAGCTGCGGATCCTCCTGGCACAGCTCGAGCACGGGCTGGGCCTCGAACTCGTAGGCGCGTACGGGGCTGAAGGCCACCGCGCCGAAGTCCCACTGGTGCGGCGGGAACAGCCAGGACCAGCCCAGCAGATCGCCCGAGCCGAGAGTGGCGACGGTCACCCGCTGCAGCGACGTCACCTGCTGGTCGAGCGAGACCGCCCCGGAGCGGATGACCCAGAAACGGTCGGCCGTGCCGCCCGCCTCGAAGATCCGGGTGTCCTCGGGGAAGGACACCTCCCGGCCGAGCGCCATCAGTCGCCCGCGCTGCGGCGGGGGAAGGGCGGTCAGCAGTTTCGTCGCTTTGGTCATGGCGCGGAGCTCCTCGCCGACGATCGGTCCCGGTGCTGTTCCTATGCCCATTTCAGCCGCTGAGGGTGCGCGGAGCACCTCGGCGATCCCGTCGATTCCGCACCCGGTCCGGCGGTGGCCGCGACGCGGACATGAAAGAGCCCTGGCTGGACGGGGGAAGCCAGCCAGGGCCGTAAGCGGTGATGTACGGAGGACGATGAGGTCGACTCCGTCACCACGTATGGATGAACAATAAACCATCACCGGGCGTTGTCCGAACACGGGACCAGGTCCCGTGAGCTGTTTCACTTCGCCCTCACTGCTGCTGTGAGGTCACGACGCGGATCGTGCCCCGGCGCCCGCTCGGCCGGCCTCGGCGTGCCTGCCGGGGGTGAGGATCTCGTCCAGCACCCTGAGCACCACCTCGTACGCCAGCCGCCGTACGGCCGCCTCCCGGGCTCCGTCCGGGTCGTGCGCCGCCAGGGCGTCGCTGCGCGCCCGCCACGCGCGTTCCTCCTGTTCCGCGCAGGCCCTGCCGCGCTGGATGCGCCGCAACAGCTCGTCTGAGTCCACGACATCGGTCATGCCCTCCGCGTACCCCTCGTGTTCCGCTTCGATGGCCGGGTGCGCGGGCTTCCGGCGACTTGTTCCGGCTGGTTTGGCGGGCCCCTCAGGGGTGAGCCGAACAGTGTGGGCGGGGCGGCCGGACGAAAGCCCGTTTTCTTCGACTCGGCGGTGTCCTTCCCGGTCGATCAGTCAGGGAGCGAAGACGTGAGCGCGCAGCACTGGACCGTGCCCGCAGGCAGCGCAACGTGCCGTCCGGCCGACGTCCGCCGGGCGGTACGGCATGCGGTGGCGAGTCGCTGCCGGGCCACCGGCATCCCGTGCGACGAGGACGCCCTCGAGGACGCCCTGCTCGTGGCGTCGGAACTGACGTCCAACGCCATCCTGCACGGCGGCGGTGTCACCGGCGTCGCCGTCGATGTGGACGGGCGGGAGGTGCGGGTCTCCGTCAGCGACCGCAGCGACCGGCTGCCGGTGGTCACGGCGCCGATCGACGCGCAGGGGCGGCGTCGGTCAGGGGGGCGTGGCTGGCCGATCGTGTGCCGGCTGGCGCGGGACGTGCGGGTGGCGGGACTGCCCTCGGGCGGTAAACGCATCACCGCCGTGGTGCCACTGGGCTGACCGGTCTTCGCCGCCGTGGCGTTTGTTCCCGCGGTGGCAGGGCAGACGCATTCTCGTGCTTCGGACCGGAGGCGCGCCAGCGGGGAGCGGTATGCGCTCCCGGGTCTCCGGGATCCGGATCGGCGCCCTTCCCGCGGTAGTCCCTGAAGTCCCTGAAAAGACCGTTCAGGAGCGATTCCGCATGCTCATCGACATGTCGACAAGCCGTTCTGGCACGTCCGACCACTCCGCCGCGTACCACCGGCGGCGCCATGACGACGCTCCCGACACCACCCACCTCTTCACCCAACTGGGCACCCTGGAGGACGGCCCCGAGCGGGACGCCGTCCGCGATGAACTCGTCAGCGCATGGCTGCCCATGGCCCACCGCATCGCCGGCCGGTTCCGCGACCGCGGTGAGTCCCTCGAGGACCTCCGTCAGGTGGCCGCGCTCGGGCTGGTCAAGGCCATCGACCGCTACGACCCCGCCCGGGGCGCCTTCGAGAGCTACGCCGTGCCCACCATCACCGGCGAGGTCAAGCGGCACTTCCGGGACCGGATGTGGGCCCTGCGCGTGCCCCGCCGGGTCCAGGAACTGCGCAACAAGGTACGGGTCGCCCGCCGGGAACTGGCCCAGAGCCCGGGCTCACCCGAGCCCACCGTCGCCGACATCGCGGCGCACAGCGGGCTGACCGAGGACGAGGTCTCCACCGGAGTGGAGGCGCTGGAGAGCTTCAGCACCCTCTCGCTCGACGCCGAACTCTCCACCGACGAGGACGGCTACAGCCTCGCCGACACCCTCGGAGCGCCGGACGGCTCGTACGACGTCGTGGTCGACCGCGAGTCGGCCAAGGAGAGTCTGCGCAATCTGCCGGAACGCGAGCGCGCCATCCTTTACATGCGCTTCTTCGAGGACATGACGCAGAGCCGTATCGCCGACCGGCTGGGCATCTCCCAGATGCATGTCTCACGCCTGATCAGCCGCAGCTGCGCCCGCGTGCGCAACGAGGCCCTCGGGCACCGGAGGGGGGCTGCCCGACGCAGGACCCGTCACCGCTCCGCGGCGGCGGCCTGACCCGACGCGTCGCCGGCCGGGCGCCCGCGAGGCAACGGCGGCGGGCTCTCACCCCGCCGCCGTGTCCTTCCCCTCGATGTGCGCCCGGACCTGCTCCGGCGTCAGATACGAGTCGGTGTACTCGAAGTCCTTGAGCTTGGCGGGCCGGCGGGCCTGGAAACCGGTGCGGACGAAATCGTCGCCGGCCACCGCGTTGAGCAGCCAGTTGGTCATGACGCGGGTCTTGGCGACGTTGGTGCGCAGTGCCGACCAGTGGTAGCCGCGGGCGACGGCCTGGGCGGGCAGGCCGCGCAGTTCGACGCCGAGCGGCTTGGAGACCGCGTCGCGGCCGCCGAGGTCGACGACCAGCCCCAGGTCCTTGTGGACGTACGGCTGCATCGGTTCGCCCCGCAGCGTCGCGATGATGTTGTCGGCGACC
>NZ_JBQQCE010000188.1:0-17282 GCF_052245645.1 Streptomyces sp. KR55
AGTGTCCCGTTACGAAACCAGCGATACGCCGTGTGGGGACTGATCCCCTGCGCCCGCGCCCACTCAGTCAGATTCACGCGAAGATCATAGCACCACTAGAGTAATCTCATGCACGCTTATGCACACTCATTCGAGAGCAGTTCACCACCCCTCGGCTTTCCTCGAAGGCCGAGGGGTGAATGGCATGCGTGGGTGAGGAGGCAGGGACAGGATCACCGCGCCTGCACCGGCAGGACGTTCTTTGCGACACGGCCGCACGGACGCCCCTCGATCGGTTGTCGACGTCAGTCGAACTTGACGTCTTCGATGTCGATGGTGACGAGTTCAATGTCGCGCAGCACCACGCCGTCTTCCCCCAGCGGGTAGACGCGTCGCTTGGTAGGAACCATGATTCCGCCGAACTCCGCGTGGTCGAAGGTGTAGTGCGCGGCCGGCCCGGCGTTGAGGACCTCTGCGGTGTAGTCGTGCCTGCGAAGCAGTCCGGCCTGGTCGAAGTAGAAGACCTGCTCCCGGCTGTGCGTGGCGACGTTGTCGGGGAAAGTGACTTTGAGCCGGCTCCACATGTCGCCATCCTGTGCCACGGGCGGTAGTTCCTCGGTCCGGAAACGGGGGGAGACGAAGGTGAAGGGGGACGTTAGATACGTCCACATCGCGTAACCGGCGAAGTAGGCGACATGCAGGTCGTCCCAAGGGGTTTCGAGAGTGTGACCTGCGAACGCATCCCGGGGCGCCAGACGCTCGGCCTGCACTTCGCCGTGGTCATTTTCCACGGCGACCCGCTCGGCGGTGAAGGAGGTACGTAGGCCTGGTCCGGTGAAGGGGTAGTGACTCGCGTGCTGCCGACGAAGGTCGACTCGTACGGCAGCACGGTCGAATATGCCCTCCTGGCCCTTCATCGCCCACAGTGCCCCTCCGGAGCGGAAGGCGACGGTGGCCGACTCGTACTGCTCATAGCGGTCCAGGCCGCCATGCGCCCTGATGACATGGGCCGTGAGATCACTCATGGCAGGTCCTCCTGCTTGTATGTCGTTGCCCTCGGTGGCGGGTTCCGGGTGGTCGATCCCTGAACTTGATAATGACCGGTCGTCTTAACTGATGCAAGGCCCATCGCCTGTGCGACAGCCCATGCGATCCGCAAGATCCAGGAAGTGCCAGCGGTTCGCGGCGCGGGAGGCGAGTGGACGGGCTCGACTCTGCTAGCGTTGAATGTGACCGCTCGTCTTGGAATGCGCGGTAGAAACAGGGTGCTACGCAGGAGCGGGCAGCGGAGTCAGTTCGACGATGGTGTGCGGCCTGTAAGGTGATCGCCCACCTTGTACGGGAGGAGGTCCGGCTGTGCCGAGAGCCAGTCTGCGTGAGAACCTCATCGCTGCGGCAGTTCAGCAATTCCATGCCCGCGGCTACGCGGCAACGGGCGTGAAGGACATCACCGACGCCGCCGGTGCTCCTAAGGGGTCCTTCTACAACCACTTCGAGAGCAAGGAAGCCCTGGCCGTCGTGGCTCTGGACCGTTACGGCGCCACTCGGCGGCTGGAACGTCTGCGTGACCCGTCGGTCGCGCCGCTGACCCGGCTGCGTGAGCACTTCGAGTTCCTGCGCGACGAGAGCGTCCGAGCCGAATTCAACCGAGGGTGCCTCGTGGGCGACCTTGCCGTCGAGGTCGCCGATCACAGTGATGCGGTGCGTGCGACAGCGCGAGACAGCTTCCAGGCGTGGACCGACGCGCTCGCCTTCGCCATTGCCGACGCCCAGCAGGCGGGTGAGGTGGCGAAGGCGCTGGAGGCGTCCACTTTGGCGCGCTTTGTGCTGAGCGCGTGGGAGGGTGCACTGATCACCGCTCGAGCCGACCGCTCCGCTCGGGCGTTCGAGGCATTCTTCACGGTTGTCTTCGGTGTGCTGCTGCGCTGAGTCGCAGGCTGGCTGACGAGAGTCTCGTGCGCCGGCCCCCGATCCGCATCGGACCGGCCCGGCGTCTCACTGCGACGGGGCGCTGAGGCGAGAAGGGCAGCCATGGCCGCCTCGGTCCTGTCGCAGTGTGATGTGCAGGTTCCCTGCGACGGGATGCAGGAGTCGCTTGACGCCTTGCCGTCGACAGGCGACCGGGTGCCTGGCCCGTCGCTTTGGGAACTCGGGAACCGCGGTCAGGTCATCGACCAGGGAGCGGAAATCGTGGTCTGCGCCCCATCACGGGGTTGAGGAAGCAGTTCCGGATGAAGTTGGGCTGCTCCTCATCCAGTGCTGCGAGCGGCCTGCACACCGTTTCCACGCGTCGCTCCGCGCCAGGAATGTTGTAGATGGGGCCGAGCGGGCACGCCGGCGTGGGATCGAGGTGGTCCAGCAGTGCAACCGTCGTGGGCCGGGGTTCATTGCTGACCGGGTGAGGCGCGGGCAGTACCAGGCTCGCGCCCGGCTGTCCGCCGACGGCGCCGTGGCTGTTCCTGGTCACGAGTGGTCGTTACGGACGCGCATACAGCGTGGCGGTGGCCGTGTGGCGGAGGAATTCCTCGGCACGGCCCCATGACCAGCCGTTCTCGACCACGAGCGAGCGCCAGCCGGAAGGGCCGAACCAGAACCACAGCGAGTCTGCCGTTTCCTGCTCCGTGTAGAAGGGCGGGGGAGTCAGCGCATGGAGGTGGTGCGCGGCGGTGATGAGCGCGTTCCGGTAGGCCGCCGTGGCGCGCTGCCACAGTGCCTCACCGTTCTCGTGGACCGGCAGTGCCTTGTAGATCGCCTCGTGCACGCAGAAGTGCTCCTCGTTGCCGGCACGCGTGCCACGAGCGAGTACGTCCAGGACCGCCTCGGGTGTCCGTTGGCCGAGCAACTGCTGGACGGCCTGCTCGTGACCGGACGCGGCCACCCCTTGATCGACGATCCGGTCCAGGATGTCGCCCTTGCTGCCGACGCTCGCGAACACCGTCTTGGGGGAGACGCCGGCGGCGGACGCGATGTCCGCAATGGTCACCAGCCCGTAGCCGCGCTCCGCGAACAGTTCGGTGGCCCGCTGAAGGATCTGCGCACGGGTTCGCGCGGCGGCCTGTTCGCGCAAGGGGGAGACGTAGGAGCGCTTGGACGGCATCGCCCCATCCTACGGTGGTCCACCAAACCACTAATGATTAGGTACTGTGTAACCTCAATTTGCTTCCGCGCTTGGCGGATCAGCAGGTGACGAGAGGTGTGACCGATCATGGGAACGGGTGCTGCCGACCTTGCCCAGGGGCTCTTCCGCATCCTCGAGACCGGAGACGCGGATCTGGCCGCCGACTTGGTCTCGGAGGACTTCCGCAACCGCGAGGCAGCCGTGGCGCCCGCGGCCTGCTCGAGTCCGGGACCCGCGGGCGTGCTCGCCTCCGGTGTGTGGATGCGCTCCGCCTTCAGTGAGCTGCGCTTCCCGATCGTGGACACGGCCGGCAATGACCGGCAGGTCTGGGTCCGGCTGCGCATGCAGGGACGCCATACGGGCCCCTTCGTGCGCTTCCGCGACGGCTCGCTCGACCAGGCCATACCCCCGACGGGGCGCGAAATCGACATCGAGCAGATCCACGTCCTTGATCTGCGTGACGGCAAGGTGGTCGGCCATGAGGCAGTACGCGACGACGTCACCATGCTGGCTCAACTCGGCGTCTTCCCGCCGGTCCCGGCGACCGCACTGCGCATGATCGCCTGGAAGGTGACCGGGCGCGCCGCTCGCGCCGCCGTCCGCGTCACGACACAGGCAGCCGAAGCGGCCGCCCCCGTGCACGGGAGCCGTTGAACCGAGCGCGTGCCGCGGAAGGCCGGCACTCAGCCGTAGGCCATCGTGAGCTGTGTGGTTCGATCCGGCGCCGGTCCCTCGTCCATGATCCGCTGGGCGTCCTTGTCGGGGCTCGACAACCAGCGACCGTCCAGCGACCTTGCTCCGGCCGTATCCGTCCATACCCAGCGTCGTGGCCCTCCCCCGCGGACAAGCGCCGGAGCAACGCCGGCCAGGCGACGGCGACGACCCACCGTCACTCCCTCCGCGACCGTCCCTTGCCGAGCGAGACTGGTAGTAGACGGACACCGCGCTGATCCGGTCCCTTTGTACGCCGGCGTATCGGCTCGGATGGAGGACCGCCTGCTTCGGTTCGCAGGAGATGGAGATGAACGGCTCGGTACGGATGGGACGAGTTCTGGGGGTGCCGCTGCGCATCCACTGGACCGTGCCCCTGCTCGTGGTGCTCTTCGGGTACAGCCTGGGCAGCCAGACGCTCCCCGCCTGGACTCCGGACCAGTCGAACGCCGCCTACACCGTCGCCGGCCTGGCGGGGGCCCTGCTGCTTCTGGGCAGCCTGCTGGCTCATGAGGCCGCCCACGCCGTCACGGCGCGGAGGAAGGGCATCCCGGTCCAGAGCATCACGCTCTGGGCACTGGGCGGGATGACCGAGATGGGCAAGCCGCGCGCGGCCGGGGCGGCCTTCCTGGTGGCCGTGAGCGGGCCGCTCACCAGCCTGGTCGTCGGTGCGGCGGCGCTCGGGGCAGGCATCGGGCTGGACGCGCTGTCCGGCCGGGTGGTGCCGTCGGCCGTCCTGGTCTGGCTCGGGTGGGTGAACTTCGTCCTGGGCGTGTTCAATCTGCTGCCGGCCGCACCGCTGGACGGAGGGCGGGTGGTACAGGCGCTGATGTGGTGGCGTACCGGCGACCGCGACCGGGCCGAACGAGCAGCCGCACGCAGCGGCCAGGTCCTCGGCATCCTGATGATCACCGTCGGCTGGATCTCCCTCCTGCGCGGCGCCTTGAGCGGTCTGTGGCTGATGTTCCTCGGCTTGTTCGTCCTGATCGTCGCCGGCGCGGAACGCCGACGCGCCGCACTCGCCCCGGCCCTGCGCGGCGTACGAGCCGCCGATGCCATGTCGAGTCCGGTGGAGACCTGCCCGGACTGGTGGACCGTGGAACGCTGCGTCGAGGAGGTGGCCCTGCGCGCCCGCCATTCGACGCTGGCACTGATCGACTTCGAAGGGCGCCCCAGCGGCCTGCTCGACCTGCCGCGGCTCGCGAGGATCCCCGCGCCGCAGCGGAGGACACAGCGCGTGCGTGACGTGGCGACCCCGCTGTCGCAGTGCACGACCTGCGCGCCGGACGACCTCCTGGAAGAGGTGCTCGAAAGGCTCCGCCCGGTCAGCGGCATGCGCATCCTCGTCACCGACGGACCGAACCTGGTGGGCATCATCACCATGCGTGACGTCTCTCGGATCGTCCAGCGCCACACACTGCGCGGGACGGACAGCCGTTGAATGGCCGTTCAACGGCGGCGTACGCGGACGTGCCGCAGGCGTCGGCGTACGACCTGCACAGCCACGCGGCGCCGCGCTCGGCTCCGGCACGGAGTGGATCAAGACGAAGGCCGTGGTCGTGAGTCTGAGAGGACAGGGCGTCCGGCGGTCACCGCATCCTGACGCCCTCACGGTGATCGGCCCGGTCTCGGAGGAGGTCCGGCCCCAAACCCGGACAAGGCTCTGACCAGGCCGGACAGCAGCGGAGTGTCCGGGACAACCTGCTGCTCTTGTCCTGACCGCCCCTGGGCCAGCAAGCTCGGCGAGCACTGCCTCCGCGGCAGTGGTTCCCGTCATCGGATGGCCGAGTCCAAGCCGGTGCCGACTGTCATGGGCATGACTATGACTAGAGGCCGGAACCGGATACGTCATCCGCCGAGAGGTAAAAGGAGTAAGGCAAATGAGACTGCGCCGCCCGGCTTCGATGGCCGCTGCCGCTGTGTCCATAGCAGCAGCCACGGCCCTTGCCGCATCACCCGCGCATGCCGCAGAGCAGTGGATCACGTTCTCCTACGAATCGCCCAGCGGAGGCTGGGGCTACAGCACCGTGACGACGGGCACCAGCCTGAAGCAGCTCACCTGCGACCAGGGAACACCGGACGGCCTGCGCACGGTCTCTCACCTCACGATGCCGAACGGAAACGTCCACACCCTGCACGCCTCGCAAGGCAGCGGGAAGTGCATCGACGGCTCGTACAGCCCGATGAGGGGCACCTACACCCTGCGTGTCTGCCTGCGTGACGGCGCGTACGGCACCGATCGCTACTGCGACCGGAACACCTTCCAATACTGAGCACCCACCCCCAACGACGCCGGTCCAGGGAGCACAGGGAGGCACCTTCGACCAGGCGAATGCAGCCCCCTGCGCTCGCCAAGAGCGAACACGGCGGAATCGGCCGTTGCCTCGCATGTCATGTCCCCAGCACACTGACGCCATGGGGAACCAGGGGGAGTCGTCGCTGAACGAGGCGCAGGACGCTGTCGGCTTCATCAAATCGATGCGGCAGCTCAAGGAGCGTTCCGGGCTGACCTATCGCGAACTGGAGGAGCGGGCAGCCCGGAACGGCGACGTGCTCGCGCGCAGCACGCTGTCCGACGTCCTGCGACGGACGAACCTGCCGCGGCCGGAGATGCTGGCCGCGTTCGTGCGCGCCTGCGGGGAGGGGCAGCGGGTCGATCTCTGGCTGGACGCCAGGGACCAGATCGCCGCACGCACCCCCGACGTGCCCGCAACGGCATCTGGGAGCAGCGCGAGTGACCAGACGGACGAGAACCAGCCGCCGCACCTCGAGCACCGGCCTCAACCGCAAGACGCAGAAGTCGCGGGCATACAGCCACGCCGGTTCAAGGGCCGCACAGTGGCGCTCGCGTCCACCCTCATCGTCCCACTGCTCGCCGTGGTGGCCTGGGGGTTGATCCCCGACGACTCCGACACCGCCAACACACAGGGATCTCCCACCGGCGGCTGGGTCACCATCCACCCCGCGCGTACGCCCGACCTCTGCCTGACCGACGGACGCGACCGCGACGGCGCCTACGACCACGCCGTCGCGGTCCAGCTTCCCTGCGCCCAGATCACCGTGCCGCGTACCTACCTCGAACCGGCCGGCGAGAGTCTGTACCGAATCCAGTGGCACCACCCTCAGGAGGGCAAGGGGTGCCTGACGGTCATGAGCACCGGCGAGGTCAAGGGAATGCTCGAACCTCGGAACGACTGTGCCCACGCCACCCTGTTCCGCCTGGAACCCGTCAGCACCGATGAGACCGGGGGGTTCCGAATCCGCCCGGCCAACAGCAGTCGCTGCCTCGGCCTGGTCGACGACGACACCGTCGAGGGGGCCGAGGCGATCGAGGAGCCCTGTACGGGCGCGGACGATCAGCGCTTCCTGGTCCGGACGGGCTGACCACCAGGCCGGCCTGACAGTCGAGCGTGAGGAGTTCATCCCGGAGGGCGACGGCGGGCATGCCTGTTCTGGGCACGCCGACCCTGACGCTCCACGGGGACACGATGCGCCGTCCGGACTCCCATCTCACCCTGCCATGAGCTCCCCGAAGCATCCCGGCCGGACAGGTCGCGGGCTTGCGGGTCAGCGCCGATAGAGCTGCCACATGGCAAGTTCGTCATCGTGCGCGCGAAGGCGTTCGACGGCCTCCATGGGGGTGCGCTGCTCGGTGAGTTCGTAGAAGAAGAACAACGGGGCGAATACGCTCGCATAGCCGAACGGGGCGCCGCGCGGGGCGATATACATACCGGCGCCGGCGTCGAGGAAGGCGTCGGCGAGTGCCGGCTCCCCAGTGTCGCAGCCGGTGACGAGGGTGACGCTGCTCGGCAGGTGGAAATGTTTGCGTACTCGGTCCGGGCCGACGGCACCGTTGAACGGCTGGAATCTGGCCAGTTCCTCGGCGACATCGTCCATCAGGATGCGTCCCTCGTCGCCGTGGCAGGACACGATCACATACGGTGCGATCGGTCGGCTGCCGTCCAGTGCCGCCACCAGATGGCGGGGCTGGCCGATCCGGAGATAGTTCACCTGGACGCCGAAGACTTCCAGCCCGTCACGCAACGGATGCGCGAACCCGCCCTCGATGTCGATGAGGTCGACCTCGGTCCAGGCGAGGCGACCTGCCTGGACCTCACGCACGCGCGACGGACGCTGAGTCGCCAGCCACTCCGCTTCGTCTCTGCGCATCACTCGCCCAAGATGCCACGGCCACAGCCGTCGACCCCGCTGATTACTCAATTCCAGTGCGGGCAGCGAAACGTGGCCGGTCGGCCTACCTGTACGGTCATGCCGTGGGAGGCCGCTGCGCGCAGGCCATGGTCTCGGTGCACAGTGTGAGGGAGGGCCTGGGTGAAGGTAGTTCTGGCGGGGGGAACCGGTCAGGTGGGCGGCATCCTGAACCGTGCGCTGACCGCCGAGGGCCATGAGGTCGTGGTTCTGACCAGACGGCCGGTGCGTGACCGTGACGTCCGGTGGGACGGCCGAACGCTCGGCCCCTGGACGGAGACGATCGACGGCAGTGACGTCGTGATCAATCTGGCCGGCCGCAGCGTGAGCTGTCGCTACACCGAGGAGAACCTCCGCGAGATGATGGACTCGCGCGTGGATTCCGCGCGTGTTGTGGGCGAGGCGATTGCGGCTGCCCGGCGGCCTCCCCGGGTCTGGCTGCAGATGAGCACCGCCACCATCTACGCCCACCGCTTCGAGGAGCCCCACGACGAGGCGACCGGGGTGATCGGTGGCACCGAACCCGGTGTTCCCGGCTACTGGGCCTTCAGCGTCGAGATCGCGAAGAAGTGGGAGCAGGAGCAGGAGCGGGCCAGGACGCCGCATACCCGCAGGGTGGCCCTGCGCTCGGCGATGGTGATGAGCCCCGATCGTGGTGGCGTCTTCGACTACCTGCTGTGGCTGGCGCGCCTCGGCCTCGGCGGGTCGGTCGCGGGCGGCGCGCAGTACGTGTCCTGGATTCACGATCGGGACTTCGTCCGCGCGGTGGAGTTTCTGATCGACCGGGAGGATGTCGCTGGACCGGTCAATCTCGCGGCCCCCAGCCCCCTGCCGCAGCGGGCGTTCATGGGCGCGCTGCGCAGGGCCTGGGGCATCCCTGTGGGCCTGCCGGCGGCGAAGTGGATGGCCGAGATCGGCGCCTTCGTGCTGCGCTCCGACACCGAGCTCCTGTTCAAGAGCCGACGGGTGGTGCCGGGTCGGCTGCTCGAAGCGGGATTCGCGTTCGACCACCCCGAGTGGCCGCAGGCCGCGGTCGACCTCGTGCGGCGGGTGCGTCAGGAGCGATCCCGCACCTGAGCGGTCCGGGGAGTCGGCCGGCCCCGGCACACGCAGCCAGGAGCCCGTTCGCGCCCGACGCTACGGCGAAACGTTCCGGCGCCCAGGCCGCAGACCGGCTCCCAGCCGCCGGGACGATGCGACGGCACCCGGCTCCTCGCGGAACCGGGTGCCGTGCCGGTGTCGGTGTCGGGTGGTCAGCGCACGTACTGATACCGCCACGACCCGCAGACGACCCCCACGAGACAGTTGGGGTCTTCCAGTTCGTGATGGAAGATCAGCGACTCGACCGGCGTCTCGTCCTCGGGGCCGTAGTAGTCGGTCCGGTAGAACTGGTGGTCCGGCATCTTGTCGTGGGAGCCGTAGATGTAGTGCCCGCCGTTTTGGTACAGGTCCTGCTGGTTGGCGTATGTGATGCCGGCGAGCGAGGTGCAGTACGGGTTGCCGACATCGTGTTCGATGACCGTACGCGCATAGCTGCCGTCATTGCTGATGTTGCGCACGTCGAAGTCGTCGCCGTCGGCGGTGCGTGTGGAGTCGTACGCCCATCCGCCGTCCTCCGGGAGGACCCGGATGTAACGGTTGGTCGGCGAGATGCGCTCGCTCGTCCAGTCCGAGCCCGGCGCGGTCCAGAACCGGTACGACGCAGCCCTGGTGCGGTACTTGCCGGTGCCGTGGCCGACCTGGCGGTTGTCGCCGCTGTACCAGTAGTCGGGTCCGAACAGCTCACCCTCGCAGGGGAAGTCCGTCCAGCTCTCCGGCGCATCGAGGTACCGACTCGGAATGAACGTCTCGTAGTCCGTGACGGTGGAGGTGATCCCCGTCGGTGAGAACGGCACCGCGTCGCCCGGCTTCGCCGCGGCGGACACCTGGGAGAGCCTGGTCGAGGGCGCGGTCAGCTCGACACCGTAGCGCTGCCCCGGTGGCTGCCGTTCCTCCCGGCTCTTCGGTATGGGCGTCTGCCCGATCACCTCGATGCGGCCCTCCTGGCCGAGCACCCGCGTGCTGCGCACGCTCAGTGTGGCGCTGTCTGCCGAGAGGCTGCGCTGCCCGCCGAGTCCGCCGCCGGCGACCTGGTAGCTGCGGACCCCCTCCGCACGTTGCCACGACACCAGGGTGCCTGCGGGGGTGCTGACCGAGACCAGCGGTTCAAGGCGGGTGCCGGCGGGCGGATTGGTCGCCAGGATCCTGGTGACGGAGGTGTTGCTGTCCTTGCCGACGGCCGCGACCAGGAGGTCCGCCGAGTTCCCGGTCCGTAAGGGCACTTTCGCCTGCGACTCCTTGCCGGACCACAGCACTTTGTGCTCGCGCTCGTCGATGACGAGGTACGAAACGGCTCCGCCGACATCCGCCCAGTCAGCCTCGACGAAACCGCCGCCGACCTCGGCCGTGACACCGCCGATCGATTCTCCCGCTCCCTGACGGTCTGCCGCTTGAGCTGGTCCCGCCATGGTCAGACCTGCCATGACAGCGGCGCTGGCAGCGCCCAGCGCGATGCCGCGCCGTAACGTCCGTTCGTGATTCAAAATCACAGTGATCCCCCTGCGACTCGAGCATGTCCATGCCAGTCAAGTGGAGCGACCCGGCGAATCTCCAGAGGGAGTCAAGCCATGGGTGACGCTCCGTCCGGCGCAGGACCGCCGTATCGGGCACAGCGTCGACACAAGGAAGTCACGCAGGAAGCACGGGGTCCTCGAGCCCTCCGTAATCAGATAGCCGGCTTCCGGAGCTCTCCTGGGGAAGGAGCAGACGACGGCCACCTCGCAGCCCGCGGAGCAGGAGACCCCCCTGAAGCCGGTGGCGGTTTTGCCGGGTTGTCCTGAAAGTGCTGGGGCTGGGGTGATGCCGAGGCGATCGGCCGGGAGCGCGGAGCGTGTCGAGGCCCGCTGCTCGCGGGGCCCCGCTTCACCGCTGCGGGGTCAGGTGGCGCAGCCCGTTCTCCAGCAGCGTGAACGCGTGCTCGGCGTCTTCCACGGCACCCGCATAGCGCTCGTCGGCGGGTTCCCCGTATGCCAGGCGTTCGGCGTTGTCCTGTGCCAGCGCCCACTGCACCGCGACGATTTGGACGGCAGCAAGCCGCGCGGTGAGTTCCGGAATGTCTGCCGTTTCCTGCAACGCCTGGGCGAGCGCGCGTTCGGCGCCGGTCTTGAACCCTTCCATCCGGGCCACCAGTGAGGGCGCGTCGAGGATCATCCGGTGGACCCTCCGCACCTGGGGATGGTCGTTGAGCCCGGTGATCGGGTCCCGCTCGCGCAACCCGGTGAGGAAGTGCTCGCGCAGTGCGGTCAGCGGGGCGGTGCCGGGCGGGTGGGCCCGCACCACCCGGGCGGCTTCGGTCTCGTGGTCGGCGAGGCGATGGACCACGAGGTCTTCCTTGGTCGGGAAGTACGCGAAGAGTGTGCGTTTGGATACTTCTGCAGCCTCGGCCACCTGGGCCACCGAGACCTGGTTGAAGCCGCGTTCGAGGAACAGCGTGATCGCCGCATCGGAGATCGCCGCGCGGGTCCGCTGCTTCTTGAGTTCCCGTAGTCCTGGCTTGCCGTCCACGACACCCACGGTAGCAAGGAGTTGCCCCGAGGTGATTTCTGCACCTGGTATACATTTACTCCGGGGCGAGAGATGAGACGGAGTGAAGGTGTTGACGGAGATCGAGACCGAGGTCGTCATCGTGGGCGCCGGCCCGGCCGGGCTGATGCTGGCGTGCGAACTGGCTCTGGCCGGGGTCGAGACCCTGGTGGTGGAGAAGCTGCCCCAGCGCATCGAGCAGGTGAAGGGCGGCGCGATTCAGCCCCGCACCGCCGAACTGCTTCAGATGCGCGGGCTGTTGGAGCCGTTGCTGCAGCGGGCCGTGCCGACTGATCCGGTAGGCGGGCACTTCGCGGCCCTGCCGGTGCCCTTGGACTGCACCCCGTGGCAGACCAGGCATCCTTTTCCGATCGCGATTGCCCAGTGGGGGATCGAGGAGGTGCTGGAGGAGCGGGCGACCGCCGGCGGCGCGCGGGTTCTGCGCGGCACTGCGGTCTCAGCAGTTGAGTCGGACAACGACGGTGTGACCGTGACAGCGGACGGTCTGCGGGTGCGGGCGCGCTACCTGGCGGCGTGCGACGGCGGCCACAGTATGGTGCGCAAACTGCTCGGCCTGCCGTTTCCCGGCAGGCCCGGGACCCATCAGGCGGTGCTGGCGGACGTCCGTCTGTCCGCCGTTTCGTCGCTGGTGCCGCAGCAACTGGGGCACATGAGCACCCTGACCCGTCAGGGTGGCGGCTACTGGGCCATGCTGGCCCCGCTCGGCGGTGACCGGTACCGGTTCACCTTCGGACGCGCGGACCGAGCGGACATCGACCGCGACACCCCCGTCACCCACGAGGAGATCACCGCCGCGCTGCAGGCGGTGTACGGCGAGGAGACCACCCTGGGCGCGGTGGACAACTCTTCGCGGTTCTCCGACGCCACGCGACAACTGGAGCACTACCGCGCGGGCCGCGTCCTGTTCGCCGGGGACGCCGCACACATCCACCCGCCGCTGGGCGGCCAGGGTCTCAACCTCGGCATCCAGGACGCGATCAACCTCGGCTGGAAACTGGCCGCGGCCGTCCAGGACCGGGCGCCGAGCGGCCTCCTGGACAGCTACCACACGGAACGGCATCCGGTCGGAGCCCAGGTGCTGCACCACACATCGGCACAGCGGGTCCTGGCCGACCCGCACCCGAGCGAGGACGTGGCCGCCCTGCGCGACATCTTCATCGACCTGATGCGCCTGCCCGACACCAACCGTCACCTCGCAGGACTGCTGTCCGGCCTGTCGCTGCGCTACGAGCTGCCCGGCGAGCATCCGCTCACCGGACAGCGGATCCCAGACATCGACCTGGTCACCCCAGTCGGCCCCACCCGGCTGTCTGCGCTGTTCGGCTCGGGGCACGCCGTACTGGTCGATCTGGCCGGAGTCGTCCCGGCCGACCTCCGACTCCCGGCACGAGTCGACCTCGTCCGTGCGACCTGCACCGACGATGTGGGCACTGCCGCCCTGCTCTTCCGTCCCGACGGCTACGTCTGCTGGGCTGCGGACGACTCCGCCGCCTGCGGTGAAACCCTGCTCTCCGCAATCGCCGGCAACCTGACAGAGGCGGACCGAGCCCCCTGCCCACCATGTCCTTGACCGCACTGAAACAGGCCGGGCCGACGCCGCCGGATTCGACGGTATGAGAGTGCGCGATCGTGCACTCAGTCCATGGGAGTGCTGCTGAGGGGGATGCTGGCAGCATCTCCCAGGGGCGGCGGCAGGCTCCTACCGTGGAGGTCATGGACAACCGCAGCGAGGTACGAGAGTTCCTGGTCTCCCGCCGCGGCAAGGCCACTCCCGAGCAGGTCGGCCTTGCCTCGCACGGAGGCACCCGGCGGGTCCCGGGTCTTCGCCGTGGCGAGGTGGCTGAGCTGGCGGGGGTCTCGGTGGAGTACTACACCCAGCTGGAGCGTGGCAGCCTGCGTGGCGCCTCGGAAAGCGTGCTGGATGCCGTGGCCCGGGCGTTGCAGCTGGACGAGGCCGAGCGGCGCACCTGTTCGACCTGGCGCGAGCGGCCAACACCAGCGAGGCTGTGCGGCGCCGTCCGGCGGCGCGGCGGGTGCGTCCGGGCATTCAGCAGATTCCCGACGGTCAGCTGTCGCCCGCTTGGGTGGGCAACGGCTGCGGCGACGTTGTGGCGACCAACTCTCTGGGCCGGGCACTGCTCTCGCCTCTGTTCGACGATCCTGCCCGGCCGGTCAACCATGTGCGGTTTCGCTTCCTGAACCCGCGGGCTGTCGACTTCTACCTTGACTGGGACGGCACGGCCCGCGACGTCGTGGCGGTGTTGCGGGCCGCTGATGGGGCTATTTGAATCTGGCTCTGGCCGCAGTTTCGTGAATGATCTTCGCCGATTGGTCTTGAGCTTCCGGGCTCGGCAGCAGCGGCTGGGAGTGTCGACACGGCCCCATGATCGCTGCCACGATGTCCCGATGCCCTCCCCCCTGGTGGAACCGTGGCTGCGGGGCGTCGCAGCCAACCCGGCCGCGCCGTCTGAGGTGCTGCTACGCCTGCTGGACCCGGCTGCAGACGCAGCCTGGAAGATCCTGTGTGAAGAGCGCGAGCTTCCCGCTGACATCGTCGACGCGCTGATCGCACATCCGCAGCGGGAGGTCCGCCGAGGATTCGCGCGCAATCGTCATGTCACTCCCGCGCAGCGCGGTCGACTGGTCAACGACCCCGACGCGCTCGTGCGCGATGCTCTCGCCTCGGGCCCCCGCCCGCGGCTGGGCAGGGTTGAAGCACTGCCCGAGGACGTCCTGGAAACCCTGCTGACAGCGCAGGACGACATCGGTCACGATCAGCTGTTCACGGCCGACGTGATCAAGCAGGAACTGGCGTTCTCCGGACAGATACCGCCGTCCTTCCACCACAGGATGCCCGATCACAAAAACCCCGAACTACGGGCTCAGGCAGCCGGCATGTGGCTTTGGCTCACCCCCGGTCAACGCGATGCCCTCTTGGCTGACCCGGATCCCGCGGTACGCGACGCCGCACGCGTTCAGAGCCGGATCCTGGACCCCGCGGCCATGGAGGCCGATCTGCCTGAACAGGACTGCCACCACCGAGGGCTCCTGCTCGTCAATTACGCCGTCTCCCACGCGGTCGTCGAAGCGTGCCTCGCTGGCGGACGTGACCTGTGGGCTCTGGCGCACAACCCTCACACGCCCGCCGATGCCATTGCGCGTCTTGCACGCCATCCCGATCCCAGGGTGCGTGAACGCGTCGCCAGCAGGGCCGACCTCGATCCTTCGATGCTGGCGGAACTGGCCCGGGATCCGGACGACGCGGTGCGGGCGCGGGCGCAGGTGCAACCGCTGCAACGCACCTGGGCGCAACGCGCTGTTATTGACCGGATCGCGGGCCGCACCGCTGCGGACATCGGCCCGCTCGCTGAGATGCTCGCAGAGCCGGACACGAGCTGGTACAGCGCGTGCGCGCTATCCGCGCATCCCCTGCTCCGCCGAGTCGCCGCGACCTGTCCCAGGCTCCCCGAGGAACTGGTGACCCGCCTAGCCGATGACCCCGACTTGGACGTGCGGCACCTGCTCGCCTACAAACACCCGCTCGCGCCGCCCAGGACCGTCCTCGACGCCTTCATCGCCACTCCCCGTCAACGCCCGTATCTGCTGACGCTGCCCGGTCTGCCCCGGACCGGTCTGCAACACCTCCTGGACCATGAGGATCCGGACGTGCGAGCACTGGCCGCCGCCGACACCACACTCGCCCAGCCGCCCATCCGCCTGCTCACCGACCCCAACGCCCGCGTTCGTCGAGTCGTCGCCGCCAACCCCCTCCTGCCTCCCGACCTCATCTCAACACTTCTGGAAGACCCCGAAACCGCAGAAGGGGCGGCAGCCAACCCGAACCTGCCAACCGAACGCCTCCACGAACTGCTCGACCTCTGTGGCCTAACCGGAGCGGCCGCTCAGTAGCCCCTCTGAATCAGGTCGGCCACATCCACCCAAAGATCGTTCGCGGAACTGCGGGCAGAACCTTGAAAGCGGCTCAGTCCGCGGTTCCGTCATGGCTGAGTGAGGATGCGGGTGCGGAGGAGCTCTAACGAGGCCCGGCCATACATGGCTCTCTTGAGTGTTTTAAACCCGGTTCACGTGGCCTTCGACGACCCCGGAACTCCACGAGAGGGTGAGGCCGGCAGTGACGGCGTCGAGGTCCTGGCGGAGGAAACCGGCGAAGCCCCGCATCGGCTTCGGAGCGTCCTGCTCGGCCTGGCGGATCCACTCCAGCAGCAGGAATCCGCGCCGGTGACGCACGAGAACAGCGAAGGCGCGGGCGAGGTCGCAGGCCCGGGTGATGTCCGGACAGGCGAGCCGGACCTGAAGCAGCCTCCGGTCCTGGCTCTCGGTCAGGGTGTCACGAGGCCGCATAATCCAGGAGGTGATCTTCCGCGGACTGGGGATGTCGGCCCGGACCGGCTCAGCGGTGCCAGCCCGCAGGGCGGCGAGGTGCTTGCGGACCACCTGGCGGCTGCCCCGGTAGCCGCGTTCGTGGATCTCCTGGAACAGGCGGGTGCCGCTGACCTGGCCCTGGGTCTCGGTGAAGCGGGCGTTGAGGTATGCCTTGAACGGCTTCAGCATGCCGTTGGGGCGGCGGTCGCGGGCGGAGGCCAGCAGTTCGTCGAGGTCGGTGTCGCGGAAGCGGCGGACGGTCTTGCGGTCGAGGTTCAGGCGGCGGCCGATGGCACTGATCGTCCAGCCCTTCTCCACCAAGCGGTGGACGTCCTCGTAACGGTGGCGGGTCCGCTCGATGATCTGGGTGCTGGGCAGTTCCGGCACCGGCAGTTCCGTCGGGACCGGTTCCGGCACCGTCACCTCCGGCTCCTGTTCGGCGTGTTTGCGCAGGCAGTCGCGGTGCTGGTGACAGGTCTTCTCCACCGCAGCGGACAGGTTCTGCAGCAAATGCCAGCGATCAGCGACTTCCAGGGCGCTGGGGGCGGCTTCCTTGACCGCCTTGGTGTAGGCGGTGGCCCGATCACGGCACACAATCTCTGCACCGGGATGGTCCTTGAGTCAGGCCGCGAACGTTTCCGAGGTGCGGTCGGGCAGCACGTCCACGACCCGGCCGGCCTCGACGTCGACCAGGACGGTGCCGTAGGTGCAGCCCTTGCGGAAGGCGAACTCGTCCACCCCCAGCACCCGCGGCGCCCGGTCCGCAACCGGCGGGGCCGTCAGCAGACTGAGCAGCCGGGTCCGGCCCGCAGCGAGCCGCAGCCTCCGGCACAGGCGTGCCGCCGGACGGCCGCCCAGCTCCACCGCGATCGACCGCAGCCAGCCCGTCAGCCCGGTGCTGGAGCGGCGGTGCCGCTCGGTCGGGCCCGGCACCTGCTCGACGAACGTTCTGCGGGAACAGGTCTTCCGGTCGCAGAAGTACCGGCGCACCCGCAGTCGTACCGTGACCCGACGGGAGCCCAACGGCCGCTCATCCAGTATGCGTTGGTAGAAGCTGTGCACCCGCCACGCCTGCTTCCGGCAGTCCGGGCACCGGCCCGGCCGACCGGTGGACACCGCCTCCACCACCAGGGCGTCGGAGGAGTCGCTGACGCGCTCCACTCGCACATTGATACCGGGAAACAGCACAGCCGCGACCGTCTTGCTCGCCACGGCAGTAAACACCCTGCGGAAACGATCC
>NZ_JBQQCE010000189.1:0-17278 GCF_052245645.1 Streptomyces sp. KR55
ACCCCGCACCCCACCCACGCACCGGCGCCCGGCGATGGTCAGCACCCCACTCCACCACCCCCGTCGCCCTACCCCTGGTCCGCCCGGCCCGGAGAAACATCGCGGTGGAGGGGCGAGTGTCAAGAGTGAAATCGGCGAAGCCGACGCCCGAAGGGCGCTCTTGACGCTCGCCCCGGAACCGCCACCCTCAAACAAAACCGGGCGGCCATGGGTGCCTTGATGCCACCGAGCAGTCCAACGCCGCTCTGACGACGGAACCGCCACCACTCACTCAGGCAGTTGCTCCAGATCGAACTGGCAAATCTCGATGTCGGAGCCATCGGGAGCAGGCAACTTGGAGATAGCCGTACGAATGGCCGTGATCTTGTACAAGCCGTCGTACCGATAGCCATCAGGCGGCGAGTGGCGCTTATCGCCTTCATAGCCGCGAATGACGCGGATCGGATATCCACGCTCGTAGCTGCGCTTGAGGGCAGCATTGTCGACGTACGACCACGACTGGCTGCGAAGCAGCCGGCCCGTAGTGGAGTCCCTGTCCTTGCCCTGCGACGCGCCCGTGTACCGCATCCACGTTCCGTGGTCGTCGTCGTCCACATAGCCACCGTTCAAAACGATGGCGTCGGCAGCTTGCAGGCCATCCTCGTCCCTGAGCCAGGAGATGCCCTTCTGGTTGGCCTGGTGCAGCTTGGCGTTCATCACGTCTAGTCGGCGGTGGAAGAGGTCTCCCACGGCGACACCTTCGATAGGGCCGATGACACGTTCGATTCCCACGATCCAACTCGACAGGACTCGATCACTCATGTCAATTAAGAAACCGAAGTTGGCCAGTTGCACCCCATGACCCTCCTGGGCTGTCCGCCCTGCCTCGGTGTCGGTGCCCTCTGTTAGACATAAGGTCTGCAGTCCGAGCGAGCGGGGGAAGCCGGCGTGACCAAGCCAATAGATCCTTCACAGCCTGTCGCAGGCCTCTACGAGGAGCTCATCACCCTGCGATTCGAGCAGCAGTTGAAGGAGCTCGCTGGCCTTGGCTGGCGCCTTGTAAGCGATGAGGTGGGAGCCGAATCAGTCCCGCACGTCCTGGCAAGACACGTCGCACGAACGGTGCTGCGAGTACTTCAAGGTCTCCCTGTGGAGGAACGTGTCTACGCGGCGAACCACATCCTGGAGTCCATCAGCACGCTGGAGGGCGCGCAGGAATGGGTGGACCTCGTAGCCGACGGTCCCCGCCAGCTCCTCGCTGTGACCCGCCAAGAGGCTCCGGGCGTCTTTGCCGTACGACCCGGCATCCCCCTCTCCGACACTGCATTGATCACCAACGCGCCGGAGGATCCGAGCCTCGGCTTCGAACTGCGGGCGGAGCTGGCCACCGCTGACCGCGTAGACCTGCTCTGCGCCTTCGTAAAGTGGCACGGACTGCGCATCATCGAGCAGTCGCTGAAGGCGGCACATGAACGAGACGTGCCGATACGGGTCATCACGACGACCTACATCGGCGCAACCGAGCGGCGTGCGCTGGATCGACTGGTCGAAGAGTTCAACGCTCAGGTCAAGGTCAACTATGAGACTCGGTCTACGCGGCTGCACGCAAAGGCGTGGCTCTTCCGTCGTAGAAGTGGATACGACACGGCGTACGTCGGCAGTTCCAACCTGTCCAAGGCAGCACTTCTCGACGGGTTGGAATGGAACGTCCGGCTGTCCTCCGTAGCCACACCCGATGTGTTGCGAAAGTTCGAGGCCACCTTCTACGCCTACTGGAACGATCCATCGTTCGAGAGGTACGACCCCGAAGCCGATGGGGAACGCCTCCGCGAAGCCTTAGCGATTGCAGGAGGTACGTCGTCCACCACCACTGCCGATCGCGGAATCACGCTGTCCGGCCTGGAAGTACGGCCGTATCCGCATCAGCGCGACATGCTGGAGCGGCTGGAGGTCGAGCGCGAGGTGCATGACCGGCATCGGAATCTGCTCGTGGCAGCCACGGGTACGGGCAAGACTGTGATGGCGGCACTCGATTACAAGCAGCTGCGAAGGAAGCACGGCCGTGACCTGCGGCTGCTGTTTGTCGCCCACCGCAGGGAGATCCTCCAGCAGTCCATGCGGACCTACCAAGATGTCTTGGTCGACCCCAACTTTGGCGAAGCACTCCACAGCGGGGAGATCCCGGAGCGTTGGACACACGTGTTCGCCAGCGTGCAGTCGCTCAACGCCAAAGCCCTAGATCGTCTCTCTCCCGATCACTTTGACGTGATCGTGATCGACGAGTTCCACCACGGGACCTCACCGACGTACCGGAAGATCCTTGACCACTTCCAGCCATTGGAACTGCTGGGGCTCACCGCCACGCCTGAGCGCATGGACGGCAAGAACATCCAGGATGAGTTCTTCGACGGTCGGATCGCCGCCGAAATGCGCCTTTGGGAGGCGCTGGAGAACGACCTCCTCAGCCCCTTCCACTACTTCGGGATTAGCGACTCCACCGACTTGAGCACGGTGGAGTGGAAGCGCGGGGCGTATGATCCAAGCGCATTGAGCAACATGCTGTCGGACAACGTTAGACGAGCCCGGCTGGTTGTGAAGGCTGTCAAGGAGAAAGTAGCCGAACCGGACACCATGCGTGCGCTGGGCTTCTGCGTTTCAGTGGCCCACGCCCACTTCATGGCTGAGGCCTTCCGCACGGCCGGCCTCAATGCGATCGCTCTGTCGGGCGAGACACCATCTGAGCAGCGCAAGCAGGCACTCGCTGACCTAAAATCGGGCGCGCTACAAGTGATCTTTTCGGTCGACCTCTTCAACGAAGGGCTCGACATCCCTGACGTGGACACCCTGCTCCTGCTGCGGCCGACCTCCAGCGCCACGTTGTTCTTGCAGCAGCTAGGCCGCGGACTACGCCGCACCGAGGACAAGGCGGTGCTCACCGTTCTCGACTTCATCGGGCAGCACCGCAAGGAATTTCGCTTCGAGAACCAGTTCAGGGCACTCACGAACCTCACACGCAAGCGGCTCTTGGAGCACATCGACCACGACTTCCCGCAACTGCCGTCCGGCTGCCAGATCATCCTCGAGGAGAAGGCAAAGAAAACCATCATCGCCAACATCAAGGACCAGATCGGCGTCAACGTCACTGCGCTGGCACGTGAGGTCGCTGACTACGCCGAGCCGAGGCTCAGCCGTTACTTGGAGGAGAGCGGTCGTGAGCTCAAAGAGCTCTACCGAGGCAACGGCAACTCCTGGACCGGGCTGCTCCGCCGCTCCGGCCTTCTGAAGGGCGAGACGCCCGACGGTGAAGCAGCGCTTCTCAAGCGCGTGTCCGCCTTCCTCCACATCGACGACCCTTTGCGAGTGGCCGCCTATACGCGGATGTTGGAGGAGGATGCGCCTTCTTACGGCGAGCTCAACGAGCAGGGACAGGCCTATGCCCGCATGCTCTTCTTCCAACTGTGGCCGCTCGGTGGCCTGACGCGCAAGGGATTCGCGAGCTACGACGCGGGGTTTGCGACACTTCGCAAGCAGCATGCGGTACGGAGCGAGCTACGCCAGGTGCTCGAGTACAACCTTGCCCATACGGAGCACGTTCCGATCCCGCTGCTGGGGATCGGCAGCGAAGCCGGGATCCCGTTGACTGTGCACGCTTCCTACACCCGCGAAGAAATCTTGCCTGCCCTGGGCCAGTCCACCATCGGCGGCTTCATGCCAGGAGACTTCCGCGAGGGTGTGAAATGGTGCGAGTCGATCAAGACGGACGCTCTTCTGATCACTCTGGACAAGGATGAGAAGGACTTCTCCCCGCAGACCCGCTACCACGACTACGCGTTGAGCGAGACCCTCTTCCACTGGGAATCCCAGAACCAGACATCGGACACATCCCCCACGGGCCTGCGCTACCAGCGGCACGCAGCGGAGGGCAGCCACGTGCTGCTCTTCGTACGCCGCTACAAGAACACGGACATCGGCGGCGCCCAGCCGTGGATGCTGCTCGGTCCAGCTGAGTACGTGGAGCACACGGGGAGCAAACCGATGGCGATCACGTGGAGGCTGAAGCACGAAATCCCGGCGGATGTCTGGACGTATTCCGCGATCGCGGCCGGGTGACGCCTCTCGGCCGGCCACCCCACGGTCCCCGTCACGCTGGAGTAGGCCTTCGGGATCCACGCTCCTGCCCTCGCCAAGTTTGAGGTCGCTGCAAGACCTCGTCCAGGGTTGCACGCGTGCGCTCGGACCCAATGGAGACACCACACAAGCCGGCGTCGTCAACGTCTTCTGTGCAAGCGGAGACTGACACATACTCAGCGTCGACACATAGGATTGACCGAACACCTGCTCCCCAGAGCCTGCAGGACCGATCGCACCTGGATGGTCTCCCATGACAAGCGCCTACGAGTCGGACCCTATCTTCGAGACAGTGCCGCGGCAGCTCTCGAATCTGGTAACCCGGATTCACGGCCGCGAGATCGCACTCCCAGACTTTCAGCGAGACTTCGTCTGGGACGCAACACGAACTGAAGAGTTGATCCAGTCCATCATCTCCGAATTCCCAGTGGGGACGTTGCTCCTCTGGAAGCAAGGAGATGGAGAAACGTTTGCCAGTCGAAGCTTTGAAGGGGCCCCTGAGCTGGGCGATAAGAGGCCCGCAGAGCTCGTGCTAGACGGACAGCAGCGCCTCACAGCGCTCTATCAGGCACTTACCGGAGTCGGCGACGAGCGCTTCTACCTCAAGGTAGATGAATTTGTCGATGTGGACCAAGACTACGTGAGAGAGTTCCACGAGGTAAATTTCGACAAGGCCGTGATTTCTGTCCCATTTGCCGTCAGCAAGGGACAGGCCCGGAAAAACGAGGAACTGCTTGGTGTCTCACACTTTCCCGTCTCCGATGTTGGAAGTTTTGATGACTGGCTTGACGAGTATGTTGACACAATAACGAGCACCGACGACAGCTTTAGTGCAAAGTACCTCAAGTCGCTCTACAGGAGGATGCGCGATAAGTACATCGTCCCGCTACGCTCTTACGGACTGCCAGTTCTAACTCTTCCAGAAACGACACCGATAGAAGCCGTCTGCACAATCTTCGAGACACTTAATCGGACCGGCAAACCGCTAGGCCCATTTGAACTACTGACGGCTCGCTACTACCCCCAGGGGGTTAATCTTCGAGACCTCTGGCTCGAAGCATTGGGGAATTATAAGGCCCTAGTCGATTTCAAAGTCGACCCGTACAGTATTCTGCAAGCCGTCTGTCTCAAAGCATACGGCTCCGCTCAGAGATCTGATGTTCTAAAGAAGCTCACTGCCGCCGACATCTCGCAGCATTGGTCGTCTGCAGTCAAGGGGATTGCCGGTGTCATTGACATGTTGCAATCCGACTGCGGGCTAGTCGCACCGAAGTGGCTTCCCTACGGCATGCTACTGATACCGATGGGGGCTGTGTGGGGAGACATTCAGAAACTGGAACCCCTGGATCGAGCTTCAGCTTATGCACGCCTTCAGCAATTCTTCTGGTGCAGCGTATTCACCACAAACTATGATCAAGGCGCCAACAGTCAAGCCGGCGCCGACTATGCCCGCCTGAAAGAATGGGTTATCACTGGTGATGGGCAGGCGCCGGAAGCTCTCGCCGAACTCCCTCTAAGCTCATCCACTCTTCGCTCCGCTTCCGTGCGCAGGAAGGCCCTGTACTGCGGGTTGATGTGCCTCCTCGCAACGACTCGCGCTGAGGATTTCCACACTGGTCAGGCAATGACCCCGTACCGAGTGGGTGAGGTTCAAATAGATTCGCATCACATATTCCCGAAGGCATACTTGGCGCGCACGGGAGGGAATGAAAGCTCAGAGCTCCTCTTGAATAGAACTCTTATCGATGCGGAAACGAACCGGATCATCAAGGACAAGGCGCCTAGTCAATATCTAGGTGAGATGGCAGCGACTTACGGAGAAGAGAAGCTGGAATCCGTCCTCGCCTCCCATGCAATCAAAAGTGACTCGAGTAGCGGCCTAGCCAACGACGACTACGGCATGTTCCTCGATGAACGCCTTAAGACGGTTGTGCAACTGATTGAGAGAGTGACAGGACGCAGCCTCCAGGAGGAGTAGAAAGTCGACGGAACGACTTCGACCTGTTCTGGCACAATGAACGCAGCTCCCTGCGCCGCCGCCTTCGTCAGGAGCCCTGGCCTGCACTTGGTGTCAAGTGAGGAAGGTCGCCCGGTTTTACCGAGAGCGGCGGCGTAAGGGGCCGGGTGTCAAGAGTTACTTGGGGTGTCGGCTACGTCGCTGAAGTGATCTGTGCCGTCACGAGTACTCCTTGTTCATCGGTTCGGTCTGACTGCCGTGGTGAGGTCGGCCAGCGGTGTGCGATTGCCTCGTGCAGAGCGACGCGTGTGAGGAGATCGCCCAGGTCGCCTTCGCCGGTGCGGATCTGCGCCTCCCGCTCACCGCGGAACGCATCGCAGTCGGGGCAGCCGGCTCTCACCGGGCGCGGCCTTCGACATCGAGAAACGCCTCCGTGCACCGCGCGAGGTTCACGAGGTGCTGCCAGGCCGTGTATGGGCTCACCTCGCCAAGCGGGGCCTCGTCGAGAAGCCGCGCTCCGAGGCGACGCATCACCCGCACTGCCTCTCGGTTGTCGTCCTGCGTCTCCTTCAGGAGCGAGCGGAGCATGCCTGCGACGGTCTCTGTGCGCTGCACGGTGTCGGACATCAGAGGGACGGCAAGGCGCGGCTGAGTGATCACGCGGACCTCGGCGAGGACCGTGGCACGGTCGAGCTGCGGTGCGTAGGTCGGTTCTGGTGCGATCTCCACGGCTGACTCCCGTAGATCGTGTTCGGTCTGTGACAGTGAGTGAACAGCAGGGGTCGTAGTGATCGGCAGGAAAAACCGGCCTGCGGCCGTCTACACGCAACCGGAAAAACTGACCGGCTCTTTGCCCACGCCACGACGGACTGAGTGATCCGCCCTTACGGTGGGTGGCGTGGCGGCAAACGAACACCTCAGGGCGCGCATGCGCGAACTCGGCCTTACGCAGGAAGAGTTAGCGGAGGCGATGAACGCTGCGATCGAACAGGTGACAGGCAGGCCCGGCACCATCGGCACCCGGACAATCCACAATCTCACGACCGGAAAAACCCGGTGGCCGCAGGCCAAACAACGTCTGGCTCTGGAGGCAGTATTCGGATGTAGCGCGATCGAGCTCGGGTTCCTTCCCCACGCCCGATCCGTGATCAACCGCCCAGCGCCCTCAAGCTCAGAGCATCACGGGGAGGAGCCAGTGCTCCGCCGAACATTCCTCACCTCAGCCTCTGCCGCCGCCCTCACGACCGTCACCCCAGCCCCTGCGTCCTCCACAACCAGTTCGGGACGGGTGGGCCAGTCCGATGTAAACCGGCTCGCCGCCCAGTTCGCGCTGATCATCGCCAACGACAACATGACCGGCGGAACTGACCAGATCGAACAGACCGCAGTCACTTGGTCCCAGCGCACGCTGCGCCTTCAACAGGAGAGGCCTGCCTCCCAGCGGGTACGCGGACAGCTCTACGGCCTCGCCGCCGCCTTCACCGGCTCTGCCCTGTGGGCCGCCATCGACGGCGGCCGCCTCGACCAAGCACAACGGCATCTCAACGAAGCCGTCTCCCTTGCCGGTCTTTCCGGCGACTCCTCAATGCAGTTCCGCATCTGGGGACATGCCGGCGCGCTGTACCGGCACCTGGGCCAGTGCACCAGCGCCCTCGCGGCCGACGAGGCGGCAAAGCGCACCCGGGCCGCCCGCGATCCGCTCTACGCATCCCTCGTCCAGGCGCGCACCGCCGTACACCACGCAGATCTACGCAACCGCCAAGCCACCCTGCGCTGCCTCGGCCTCGCGGAGACGGCACTGAGCCGAGCGGATACCGACACCCCGCGGCCGGCATGGCTCCAGTTCTACGACTCGGCCGAGTTCCACTTGCTTGCCCTCACTGCCACGTCAACGCTCGGCCTGTGGGAAGAGGCAGAAGCGCACGCCCACAGCACGCTTGCGAAGCTGCGGCCCAACATGAAACGCAACCGGGCTCTCACTCAGGCCTACCTCGCCCATGCCCAGCTGAGCCAGCATGAGCTGGAACTTGCTGTAGCCATCGCACACAAGATCCCGGCCCAGGCGCGGCACGGCCGCACCGCCCGTCTGCTGAACGCCTTCGGGCACCGACTCCACGCCCTTGCCCCTAAGGCCCCCGCCACCCGCGAATGGTTCGAAAAGGAGCTTCTGTGAACCTTGAGCTGCGGCACTACACGGATGTTGAGCCCGTACGACAGACGATCGTGGACATCCATGTCGAGGTCCGCCAGCGCGATTTCGGCCTTATTGGGCCCTTCTACTCCGCCGAACGCTTCAACGAACGTCTGATGGGCCACAGCTCTGTGACTGGTTGGGAGACGGTGATCGCGTACGACGGGACTGAGCCCGCAGGCTTCGCGTACGCCACCCCGCTGGGCCCCAACACCCGCTGGTGGACGGCCATGACGACTCCCCTGCCCGACGGTTTCACCGTCGAGACGGGCAAGCGCACACTGGCCCTGAACGAGATCGTGGTACGCCGCCCATGGCGCGGCACCGGCCTTGCCCACCGCATCCATGAAGAGCTTCTGGCTGTCAGGGGCGAGGACCGCGTGACACTCCTGGTCAACCCACAGGCAGGGAAAGGGAAAGTCCAAGCAGTTTACGAGCGTTGGGGTTACGAGAAGATCGGCGAGCAGCAACCCTTCCCCGACTCCCCTGTGTTTGCCTCGATGATGCGGGATCCGCTGCACTCGGGAGCCTGACGTGCCCGCCATTCACGGCCGCGACGTGGCTCGGCCGACGCCGGACGGGGAGTCGGCCGTACTGAATCAGGCAGAAATCCTGAAGGAGGCGGTCCGTGGCCGACGCCGGATCTGATCCCGTCCAAGGATGGCTTGACGAAGGTTGCCCTGCTGGGATCCGGAAGAGACTCAGTGCGACTTGGACGCGCCGGTCACCTCGTCAGCACCCGAAGTGGGCCGCCGCAGTCGGGGCAGGCGAGGCTCACCGGCCCTAAACGCCCGCCCGAGGCGCAGGTGCCGCAGAGCACCGTGCGGCATTTCGTGCATGTCATTCCGGCCTTGATGTCCACGACGACGATGTCGGCGTCGATGCCGCCGCTGCGAAACTGCGCCGGCCGCGCGCACTTGCGGCAGTAGTCGATGCCGATCTGCGGCAGCAGCTCCCGCGCCTGCCGGTCGCCAAGTGATGCGGCCTTCGCCATGTGCTCCTCGGCCTCGTCGAACTGGTCCAACCGACCGAGGGACATGCCGAGGATGAGCTGCGCCTCGGCGTGCTCGGGGCGCATCGCAATGCACCGGCGCAGTGGATCAATTGCGGCTCTCGGGTCCCCTGTCTTGAACAGTGAGGCGCCCAGCAGGAACTGGGAGTTCGGCGAGTCCGGGGTGAGCGCCACGACCTCACGGAAGATCGAGGCGGCCGCGTCGAAGCGACCTGCGTCGAACTCTCGCTTCCCTCGCTCGAACTCCTGCTGGGCGACGGTCTCGCGGCTCCACCCTGTGCGTCCTGCTGGCTGCTCGCGCCTCCGGCCGAAAAGCCCCATTCCACCGCTCCTGTATGTGGATGCCTGGGAAACCAAGGTTGCACGGATGGATAGATGGGAGGAACCCATACGCAGGCGCTCACACGATGGGGTTCTTCCGTGAGGCAAGCTGCTGGCCTAGCTTCCCAGTTCGCCGTCATATCGGATTTGAGCGCGATCCAAGGCGTTGTCCACGTCGCATCCGTGCACATGAAGCCAATGAAGGAAGTCCGTGATCGCCGAGATCACCGATTCTTCGGCCACGGCTCTCTTCAACATGCCCCCACCGGGTCGAAGAAGAGGAGGCTCGACCCCGGCGTAGAAGTCCAGCAGTGCCTCCGCCCGTCGCACGCCGCGACCCTCCACATGACCGTCCGGCGAAGCGAGGCCCGTCGCCAGCTCACACCACGTGACCTTGCGGTCAGGACCGAGTTCGACGCCCCACCGTTCGGCGACCGCGTCGACGAGGGCCATGCCCCGGCCGCCCTCCGAGTCGACGTTCACGTCGAGCAGGGTGGGCAGGGCACGGGTGTCCGGGTCGTGGACCTCGATGCGCAGATGCACGCCGTTCATCGAGACCGCGAGGGTGGCCGGGGTCCCCGGGCCGACGTGCGTGATGACGTTGGACACCAACTCGCTGACGCACAGCTGGGCTTCGTCGGCGACGCCGTGCAGCCCCCAGATGCCCAGGTGCAACCGCATGACTCGGCGCAGGCCGGCCACCTCCGTCGGTTCGGCCGTGAAGGCAAGGTCCCACGGCTTGCGCATCACGCACGCTTCCTGGCCCATGAAAACCCCTCTCGTCGCGATGACACCCCCTGAGCCACGCAGAGTCATGAGGCATCACGTTGAGTTGCATCCCCATCAGAGTGCGGCCTACGCATCCCTTCGTGCAATGCGCACGGCGGGATTCCCACTTCCGAGTGATTGGCAAGCACACCTCTTGGCGCGAGACTGAACGCCCACTATTCGAAACGGGGTTGATATGGCCGGATCACCCACGGCACGCCGGCGCCGCCTGTCGATCGAACTGAAGAAGCTCCGCGAGCAGAGCGCGCTCACCTGCGCCCAGGTCGGCGAGGCCCTGGACTGGAGCGGCTCCAAGGTCAACCGTATGGAGACGGGCAGCGGCCGGGTACAACCGTCCGACATCGACGCCCTGTGCCGCTTCTACGGAACCAGCGACGAACTGCGGGAGTTCCTCAAGTCGCTCGCCCGACAGGCCAAGGTGCGAGGCTGGTGGCAGGTCCACGGCTCCGGCGTCCCGGAGTGGTTCAACATCTACATCGGCTTGGAACAGGACGCGTCCACCTTCCGCCAGTACCAGTGCGAGCTCGTACCGGGCCTTATGCAGACCCACGCGTACGCCTCCGAACTCCACCAGGCCGGTGCGCACATGTCCGCCGAGGACATCGACAGGGCCGTACACGTACGGATGGAGCGTCAGGCCATGCTGCAGCGAGACGATGCCCCCGAGGCCTGGTTCATCGTGAACGAGGGCGCTCTGCGCAACGTCATCGGGGACCGTGCACTGATGCGAGAACAGATCGAACGCGTCTTGGACACTGCCCGGTTGCCGACCGTGACCCTGCAGGTTCTCCCGTTCGACTCAGGCACCTACCCGGCCACCGGCTCCTTCACCATGTTGGGCTTTCCCTCCCCGGAAGATCCCGACATCGTGTACCGGGACGGCATCACCGATGCTGTCTACCTGGAGGGCGAGCACCATGTGCGTGAGTACACCCGGGCGTTCAACGGGCTGCGGGCAGCAGCTCTGAGTCCCCAGCGTTCGACCAAGCTGATCGAGTCGGTTCTGAAGGAATACACAAAATGAGCACTGCATTGCCCAACAACAGCGAATGTCCAGATTGGTTCAGGTCGTCGCACAGCAACGGTGCGGGTGGGGAGTGCCTCGAGTGTGCATTGAACGAGGACGGCGCCTTGGTGCGTGACTCAAAGAGTTCGGGGGGCACTGTGATCGGCGTCGGAAACGCGGCTTGGCGCTCCTTCATAGATGCCGTCAAGCTGGCCCCCGAGCACTGACACCGGAGTCATCTCGTTTCGCCGCCACACTCCCAATTGGCCTCCGGCGTCAGACTCCGTACTCGACGAGGAAAGGGCTGGATGTCGCCCGGCTCCGCTCACGTCTTCCTCACCTACGAGCGCCTCGCCTCCAGGAGATCCCCACACCACAGGACGGGACGGACAACGGCGGCGACCATCCGCCGGCCCTGCGCCTCGAACACGCAGCCCCGAATTCTTACGCCAGTGACCTTCGTACTGCCTCGACCAAGCGGGCGGCCCTGCCATCATGCTGCGGTCTTGGCAGCAACCCGAGCGCGCAGAGTGTCACGGACGTCCGGCCACTCGTCGGCAAGCAAGCTGTAATACACCGAGTCCCGGCGGGTGCCGTCCTGGCGCCGCATATGGCTGCGCAATGTCCCTTCGTGGACCAGGCCGAGGCGAGCCAGGGCATGCTGGGAGCGCACGTTGAGGTTGTCAGTGCGCAAGGCCAGACGAGCAAGGTTCAGGTCGTCGAAGGCGTGACCGAACAACAGCAGCTTGGACTCAACGTTATAGGGGCCGCCCCAGCAGGACCGATCGAACCAGGTCGCCCCGATCTCAGCGCGGCTCTCGCCGAGGTCCAGGTCATAAAGGCTCGTTGAACCGACCACTGCGCCGTCAGCACGTCGTTGCACTGCGAAGCAGCGCCGCGTCATGTCGGCGATCATCCCGCCAAGCATCTCGCGCAGGTCGGCTATGGTCTCGGGTCGCGGCCGAGGCATCCACCGCCATACCTCAGGGTCGGATGCTGACGGGAAGAGAGCTTCGGCGTGGTCCACAGACAACGGGACGAGGCGGATAACGGTGCCGTCCAGGAACTGGGTATGCATCACGCCAGAATAAACGTCCAGGTCAGCGCGCTCGTCGATCCCCACTCTCCCCACACGATTCGAGAACTCACTGACATTGATCATGGCGGGCGCCGCGGAACGACTCCCCAAGTCACCGCGAAACGACTCCCGCAGTAACTGACACAGCCACCGTGAGGACGGTCCGGCGTCGAACAGCATTTCACTGCTAGTTGAATGACGCAGGGACTGGAACGACCCGACGAGGTGTCGTCGAGGATGACGCGATGGAGCCGGGCCCAGACGCGGTCCCGGCCTCCACTGGGCGAAGCGCCGGTAGACCGTCTGCCAGCATGGTCCGAACACGGGCGGGAGCTGCCTCTTACGGGACAGCCCTCAGTTGCTCTCACTGAGTGCGGTACAGAGCTTTCCCCAGGCCTGCCTGGCGTTGTAGCTACGCGTCGAGGCGTCCGATCGGTATGTCTCATTTCGCGCCATCGCCTGCGCAGTCTCCGTGGAGGCCTCACCGTCGATCCGGAGCAGTTCCCTTAGCTCCACGTCCTCGGTCTCCTCGGCGACTGCCGAGATCTTCTGGCCGTAGAGGCGCAAGGACTGCTCCATGCCCATCGATGCCATATCCTCTCCGTATTCCCGCCACGCCCGGGAGGCATCCTCACAAGCGTCGCGCGATGCGGACTCCGGGTCGAGCTTCGCGCCCAGCTCGTCGAAGCTGTTCACGCCGAAGAAGGCGAGCAGGGCCAGGGCCGATGCCGCTGCCCCCAGCCACACTGCTACGGGCTGCTTGTCCTCTGACATGTTCGCCCCCTGGCCCCGGTCAACAGAACATCCATCTTGCCGACATCCCGGCCCGCTGGGCAGCAAAGCCGCCGAACTCCGGGAGTTCGCCGCCTCACGGGACTGGCTGACCATCTACTACCTGCCGGCCTAGCACCCGACCTGTTTGTGCCCTGTCCTCCGAAGGCGCCGCAACCAGGCTGCGGATGCCGTTGGCGGCGGGATTCGGTCAGTCGTTTTCCTGGTAGTTCATGAACCAGTGGGTGTCGAAATAGCGGGCCATCGTGAACGGGTGGTGCGGGTCGATGAGGATGCGGCAGACGAACTCCGCTGCCTGGCAGTCGAAGGGGACGTCCTCGCCGTCGAAGGACCGGACCACGACGGGCCAACGGTCGGGGTCGTCGCCGTCGGCCCTCCAGCAGTACAGGTCCTTGTGCTCCGTGCCCGCCCAGATGAGCAGACCGTCCTTCCTGAGATGCGTCCACGGCTCCTGGTTCAGGTCCAGATATCCGTCGAAGGCGCCCTCGCCGAAGGTTTCGACCATGCGCTTGTAGTCGCTCGGCAGCGCGGTGCCCAGGCGCGACTCCATCTCCGCCCAGTCCACGTCCGGCCGCTGGGCGGGCTGTGTCCAGCCGGTGATCCGTCTGAGCCGCTCCATCCAGTCGACGTCTTCGTCCTCGTCCGGAGCGACCGCCAAGGATTCTGGCACCTCCCTGTGAGCGACCACCAGCACCGGCCGCTCGGTCCCCTCGGCGTCCCGCGCCGTACCCGTGCCGACCCACTGATCCCCGTACGCCCACGCCCGTATCTTCACGGCCCGGTCCTCGAAGGGGACGAGGAGAGCCGCGCCCCTGGACTCGTCGACCGTCGGATCGGTGAAGCCGTCGAGGACGAGGGTGCGCGGGGCGCCGTACCTGCTGTCGAGCAGGTCGGTCAGGTCCTGCGGGTCCAGGTCGCTGGGCAGGTACATGTAGCCGTCCCCCGGGCCGAGTCGGGCCAGCAGGTCGTTGACGGTCGCTTGCGTGAGCTCCATGGCGGACAGTGAAGCGCACCGCACTGACAATGGACGTGCTCACAGACGTAGGTTTGCGCTCGGCACGATGGTGTGCTCGACATCGGATCGGTTCATCTCTCATCGGTCGATGAGCGTGCGAAGGAGTTCCCGGCCGACCTGCCAGTCGCCAAGCCCGCTGTCGGAATTGATGTGTCCGTGGCCTCCGACGAGATGCTGTTGTGCCTGCCACCCGTGCGCAAACGAGGCCGACATCGCCGGGTCGCAGTAGGGGTCGTCGTCGCTGGCGACCATCAAGCTCCGGCATGGCAACAGGCGAGCGGACAGGTCGAGGAATGTTGACGCGGCCTCACGTGGGAACGCCGGTCCCTGGGGATTGGGTGGCGCGACCAGGAACGCCGTGACCCCGTCGGGCCGCCCCCCGTCCAGCCACTGAGCAGCTGCCCAGCAGCCGAGGCTGTGAGCCACCAACGCCACCTGGCCGTCGCGCTCGGAAGCGATCTCGTAGGCGGACTGGATTGCTGCAACCCAGTCCGGCAGGTCCGGCATGCTCCACGAGGCCGGTGCAATCCGGACCGCTGAGGCTCCCCACTGGTTCTCCCACAAACTCTGCCAGTGCCTCTCATCCGAACCGTCGATCCCGGGGATGATGACGTACGCGACCATCGCGCACCGCCCTTCCGATCGTGGACTCCCTCGCCCGCTACGGACCGGTCACCACTTCCCTCGTTCTGCGCAGCTACCCACCCAAGTCGCTGCCCACGGCACCGTCAACAACGTCATGACCCGCAACAGCAAGATGTCGCCCCGGTCCGCTCACTACGCCCTCACCTACGAGCGCCTCGCCTCCAGGACGTGCCCACACAACAGGAGGGGACGGACAACGGCGGCAACCATACGCCGGCCCTGCGCCTCGAACGCGTACCGAATTCTTACGTCAGTGCCCTTCGCACTGCCTCGACCAGCCGGATCGCATGCACATCGTTGGGCCCCCGATGATGTTGTTCATCGCGTAGCCGAAGGCGATGCCGTGCTCCGGATCGGCGAAGCCGAGCGAGCCGCCTCGACTGGTGGCTTCGTTGATCTCTAGGAACAGCGTTTGGCGACCGGTTCCGGAGGCAGTTGGTGATCACCTGGCTCACGGATCTCGATGAGAAACGACGGCACTGTCGTGTCCACGAACGTGGGACGGCCAGCCTCTCGTCAGAGCGGCTGGCCGTCGAAGGGGTCGCCGGAGCCGGGCTTGAACGTCGTGCCGAGGTCGTACTGCGCGATCCCGAAAGGTTGAAAATCGGCATCGGCAAGGATGCGGTAGAGGAACTCAGAGGTGGACATGTCGTACCGGTCCCATGCGCCGCCGTCATGGGACCGCGCAAGGACGGGGTAATCGCCCGGCCGCTCGGCATCGATCAGCCAGCAGTACTCGTCGGCCCATTCGGTGGAGCCCCAGTGGACCAGCCCCTTGCCGCCCGGCGCGTAGATCGCATAGGGATCGACGGCGGAGACGCTTCCGAGCTTGCTGTCCTGGTCGACCGACAGGGAGACCCGCCACTGTGTCAGGAAGTCGAACGAGACGCCCTCGTCGCGCCCCAGGAAGTAGACGGAATCACTGAAGATGCCGCCGCCGAACGCCTCGTAGAGCTCCTTGTAGTCCGCCGGCAGCGGAACCCCCAGCTCTCCCTCGATCGCCGCCCAGTCGACGGAGATCCCGAGTGGCTCCCACCCGGTCAGTTCGATCACTCGCTGAACCCACATACAACAATCTTTTAGCACCGGTCTTCGTTCCGATGTCCCTCAACACCCTCGTCGCTCACGTCAAGATCGGCAGCTATCGCACTCGCCGACCTTGGCGGAATCCGTTCGGCTGCCGACTGCCGGCGTGGATGCGCCTGGCGGGGTCGATATGACAGGCACCCGGTGCGCTAGCGGGGCTGATGTGTTCCTGGAGTGTGTCCGAAGGTACGGCGGAAAACATCGATGAACGCGCTGGCGGACGACCAACCGCACATGTGCGCCACGGTGGTCACCGGGATGTTCTCAGCGAGCAGAACCAAGGCACGGTACAGGCGCAGTTGGGTGCGCCACTGCAGGAAGGTCACGCCGAGATCGGCTTTGAAGAGGCGGGAGAGAGTGCGATCGCTGGCGCCGACCTCCCTGCCCAGCGCGGCCAGGGTGCGGCCGTCGGCCGGATTCGTGCGCAGGATCTCACACACCGCCTTCAGCTGAGGGCTGGTTGGGGTAGGCAGGTGCAGGGGCTGCTGGGGTGAGGCCCGCAACTGGTCAAGCAACACGGCCCGCAGCCGCCCGCGTTCGGGACTGTCGTCGTGCGGGGTGTGCGTGTAGACGAGGATCAGTTCACGAAGGAGGGGCCCAACTGTCAGCACGGTCGGCTCGTCCAGGCCGAGCGGGTTGTCACTCGCGGGCAGGCCGACCAGGTGCAGTTCGAGTTCGCCGTGGGCCTGGTGGGCGTGCACGGTGCCGGCCGGTACCCAGATGGCGCGAGTGCCCGGCGCGATCCACGAGCCTGCGCTGGTCGTCACGGCCAGCACTCCCCGCCCCGCATAGACGATCTGGTGGTCGTCGTGGCGGTGGGCGTCTATGGCGGCTCCGGGCGCCAGCCACTGGGTGCGGGTCGGCGCTACGGGCTCGTGGCGGATTTCCATCATTGGTTGTCAGTTTATCGGAAGCGCGACATGCCGCTCAGCGATGACCATGGCGATGTGCCAAGGAATAGATCGATCATCATGCTGTCGGTCGGCCATGCCTGCGTGGACATATACCAAGGGGCTGTCGCGTCGCTCGTCCCGTTCTTCGTCGCCGAGCGCGCCTACAGCTACGCCGCGGTCTCGGGCATCGTGCTCGCCGCGTCTCTGCTGTCTTCGGTGGCACAACCGGTGTTCGGCGCGCTTACCGACCGCTGGGCGATGCCCTGGCTCCTGCCCGCGAGTACGATCTTTGGTGGACTGGGTATCGCCCTGAGCGGCCTGAGTGGTTCCTACGCTCTGACGCTGGTGTTCGTGGCGGTGTCCGGTGTCGGGGTCGCCGCCTACCA
>NZ_JBQQCE010000019.1:0-40550 GCF_052245645.1 Streptomyces sp. KR55
ACCACGCCCGTCCGCAGCAGGCCACGGGCGCAGGCGGTGCGGACCGTCTCGCCCTCACCGAGCGGCAGCCTGCGACTCACCGGCCCCCCTTCCCTCACCCGTGGTGCTGTCATCCGATCAACGACACGCCCACGGAAAGGTCACGCATTCGATCCACGCACTCACATACGACACCGGTATCAGTGCCTGCCCCATGACACACCCCTACGGATCACTACGGATCCCAAAGGAAACACGGGAGCCTGTGCCGCATGGGTGATCTCTTTCTCGTCCGGCACGGGGAGACCGAGTGGTCGCGGTCCGGGCGGCATACCGGGCGGACCGATGTGCCGCTGACCGAGCACGGGCGGGACGAGGCACGCGCGCTGGTGCCGCTGATCCGCTCGCACCGGATCGGGGCCGCGTTCGTCAGCCCGCTGCAGCGGGCGCGGGAGACGGCGGAGCTGATCGGGCTGCATGGCCCACGGGTCGATGCGGATCTCGCGGAGTGGGACTACGGCGGCTACGAGGGGATCACCACCGTCGAGATCCAGCGTGACCGGCCCGGCTGGTTCCTGTTCGCGGACGGGGTGCCGCCCGGGCCGCCGGAGCATCCCGGGGAGAGCGTGGAGCAGGTCGGCGAGCGTGCCGACCGGATGCTGGCCAAGGTGGACGCCGCGCTCGCCAACACCGAGGGGTGTGTGGTGCTGGTGTCGCACGGGCACTTCCTGCGGGTGCTGACGGCGCGGCGGCTGGGGCTGTCGCCGGCGGCCGGCGCGCTGTTCCAGCTGGCGACGGGCACGCTGTGCCGGCTGAGCACGGAGCACGGGCGGCCGGTGATCGCCGGGTGGAATGTCAGACCCTCGTCGTAGCCTTCGAAGCGATGGGGACAGTGACCAGCGCCGGGAAGGAGCACGCCGTGACACGACCGCCGACCGCCGCCCAGCGGCGTGTCATCGACGCCGCCGATCCCGTCACCGGGCGGCTGCGCGGTACGGAGGCACAGCTCGCGGCGCTGGTGAAGCGGGGGCTCGCCTTCCGGCATCCGCGGCCGCCGCACGATCACTTTCTGACGCTGGCGGGGCATCGAATACGGGAGGCGGCGCCCGAAGCCCCCGAGCCTGCAGTGGAGGCTCCCGCCGCCTCCGGTGTGTTCGCCGCCCGCATCGGCGGTGAGGAGGGCGCCCCGGAGATGGGTCCGGCGCGCGTCCGTGAGGTGCACAGCGCCTGGCAGGGGCTGCTGGAGCTGCGCCGGATGACCAATCCGGACGGTGCCATGGACCGGCCGTGCGGGTGGGAGCGTAAGCATCTGGTGCAGGCCGCCGCGCTCGCCCTGGAGGCGGCCGGGCATCGTCCGGCCGGGCCGGAGCCGGACGCCGCGGGGTACCGGGTGCGGGCGACGCCGCAGCCGGAGGCGGTCGCCGTGCGCGAGCCCGACGCGGACGCCCTCCGCGCCTGTGCGGCCACGCTGGAGAAGGCGGGCTGGCAGGCCGGCGAGTACACGGAGCCGCGGACGAGGGCGCGCTATCTCCTGGCATCTCCGCGACGGATGTAAGGGGCACGTGTGAGGATCGGTTGAACCACCAACCGTGGCAGCAGAAGGGGAAGTCGTGACCGAGCCGTTTTCCGTTCCGGTGACCGTCCGTGGGTACGAGACCGATGTGCAGGGGCACCTCAACCAGGCCGTGTATCTCAACTACGCGGAGCACGCCCGCTGGTCGCTGCTGCAGGCCGCCGGTATCAGCCAGGCTGGTCTCATAAGCAGGGGCGTGGGTCCGGTGGCCCTGGAGACGACCATCCGCTACAAGCGGGAGCTGCTCGCGGGCGACGAGGTCGAGGTGACGTGTGCCTTCGAATGGGGCGACGGCAAGACGTTCCGCATCGAGCAGACGATCCGCAAGACGGACGGCACGGTGGCGGCCGAGATCACGGCGGTCGGGGGGTTGCTGAACCTCAAGGAGCGCAAGCTGGTCGCCAGTCCGCAGGACTACTTCAAGGAACTCGCCTCGGACCCGGCTCAGTTCGGCCTGTAGGTCCCGCAGGTCACACCAACTGCGGCTCGTGCTCCTCGTCGTAGGCCGCGCGTGATTCGGCAATGTAGACGCGGTTGCGCTCGGCCCAGTCGGTCAGCCGTTGCAGCGTCTCGTGCAACTCGCGGGCGACCGGCGTGAGTTCGTACTCCACCTTCGGCGGCACCGTCGGATGCACGGTGCGTGTGACGAGGCCGTCGCGCTCCAGGTTGCGCAGCGTCAGGGTCAGCATGCGGCGGCTGATGCCCTCGATGCTGCGCTCCAACTCGGTGAAGCGGATGGGTCCGTGGGCGGCCGCGACAAGGATCTGGACGCTCCACTTTCCGGAGACTCTGTCAAGAACTTCGCGCACCGGGCACGCGTGTGCGTTCACTGCCTGGACGGTAACACCGGTGTTCCTCTGGGACATTGAACTGCCTCCTTACGCCGGCCTCCATGGTCACCCACGATGTTCCCCGTTACAAGTCGTGCACCTATGGAGAACCGGAGGCAGCGCCGCCATGACGGCCATCGTCGAGTCCCCGACGCGGACACCGCACCGAACACAGCGAACGTACTCCCGCTGGGCGTCCCTCGTCGTCCTGTGCGCGGGAACACTGATGACGATCCTGGACGGCAACATCGTCACGGTCGCCATGCCGGCCATCCAGAGCGACCTCGGCTTCAGCGGGCCGGGGCTGGCCTGGGTCGTCAACGCGTACCTCATCCCCTTCGGCGGGCTGCTCCTGCTGGTCGGCCGCCTCGGCGACCTGGTGGGCCGCAAGCGGATGTTCACGGCGGGGCTCGCCGTGTTCACCGCGGCCTCCGTGCTGTGCGGGGTGGCGACCGACCAGGGAGTGCTGATCGCGGCGCGCGCCTTGCAGGGCGTGGGCGGGGCGATGACCTCGGCCGTGGTGCTGGGCATGCTGGTCGCGCTGTTCCCCGAGCCGCGCGAACAGGCCCGCGCCATCGCGGTGTTCAGCGCGGTCGGCGCGGCGGGCGGAGCCCTCGGTACGTTCCTCGGCGGCGCGCTGACCGAGGCCCTGAACTGGCACTGGATCTTCCTGATCAACCTGCCCATCGGGGTCGTGGCGTGGCTCGCGGCCGTGCGGGTGCTGGAGCCCGACCGCGGCGCCGGGCTCGGCAAGGGCGCCGACTACCCGGGCGCGGCGCTGGTCACCGGCGCGCTGATGCTCACGGTGTACGTCATCGTCGGCGCCGGCGACCGCGACCTCACGGCCACCCTGCTGCTGGCGGCCCTGGCCGTCGCTCTGTTCGTGGCGTTCACGCTCCGCCAGGCGCGGGCCACGCGTCCGCTGCTGCGGCTCAGGTTGTTCGGATCCCGGCTGCTGAGCGGTGCGAACGCCGTTCAGATGCTGATGATCGCGACGATGTACGGCTTCCAGTTCATCGGCGCCCTGTACGTCCAACGCGTCCTGGGCTACGGCGAGTTGCTCACCGGCACGGCCTTCCTGCCGGCGCCGATCGCGATCGGGGTGCTGATGCTGGGCCTGTCGGCCCGTACCGTCGGCCGGTTCGGCGCGTACCGGGTGCTGTTGGCCGGGCTGGCGCTCATCGTCGCGGGCATGGCCCTGCTGAGCCGGGCCCCGGTGAACGGCTCGTACGTGACGGACGTACTCCCGCCCCTGCTCCTGCTCGCCACCGGGTTCGCCGCCGCGATGCCCGCGCTGACCGGACTCGCGATGTCGGGGGCCCGCGAGGAGGACGCGGGGCTGGCATCCGGGCTGTTCAACACCACGCAGGTGGTGGGCGGTTCACTGGGCCTGGCGGTGCTGTCGGTTCTGGCGGCGAGCCGCACCGACGGCCTGCTGGACCGGGGCACGGAGCTGGTCGCGGCCACGGCGGAGGGCTATCAGCTGGCGTTCCGGGTGGCGACGGTGATCGCGGTAGGGGCGCTGGGTGTAGCGGCGGTCGTCCTGCGGACGCGCTCCGGGGAGGGGGATGGGGCGTACGGCGTCGGGATCCACCCCCCCCCGCCGTACGCCCCGTCCATGCGAACGACGTTACGTCGTTCTCGGTGCTCTCCGGAGCGGTTCAACTTCAGGTTGGACGGCACTGACCACGCCAGTCACAAGGAACAGGGCAGCATGATCGCCGCTGCATCATCTGGTGGAACAAGCACACCGTCGATATTCGCTTGCACACCGTCGTCACTCGGGTCAACGTCGCCTGAAACCTGACGAAGGCAGAGAAGATGACCACGCAGACCCACCGCGTCGACCACGAACTCATCCAGGCCGCGGCGCACGTCGCCCGCACTCGCTGCCGGGGCGACAACCACACCATGGCAGCCGCAGCCCGCGCCCGGGACGGCCGGATCGTCACCGCCGTGAACGCCTACCACTTCACCGGAGGCCCCTGCGCCGAGCTGGTCCTCATCGGCGCGGCAGCCGCCCAGGGCGCCTACGAGCTGGACACGATCGTCGCCGTGGGTGACCGCGACCGGGGCGTTGTTCCCCCGTGCGGCCGGTGCCGCCAGGTCCTTCTCGACTACTTTCCCACCCTCAAGGTCATCGTCGGCGCAGACGACCGCGTCCGAACCGTCCTCATCACCGACTTGCTCCCCGAAAGCTACGTCTGGGCCGACCACCAGCTCGACGCCGAGTAAACCGCGCCACTCCCCTCACCAAGGGAAAGTGCAGCGGGAACTGCACGCGTTCGAGGCGCCTGCGCGACGTCTCCAGCTGCCGACGCTCGGCCAGCACGGTGGTCGCGGTATGTACCGTCCGGTGCCGTCCCGGAGGGCCCCGCGGGCCAGGTCGCGATGACGAGCGCGCTTGTCAGACGGAGTGCGGTGAGAGATCCTCCTGCATGGCTGTCATCCACCACACCGTCCTCAAGCCGACCAAGCTGGAACTGCTCACCTCCTGGCTACCCTCCCGCCCGTGGTACCGCGGTGGCACGGGCGAACCGAAGTTGGCGAAGGCCGGCGGCTTCCGGCTGGACGACCCGCAAGGCGAGGTTGGCATCGAGTTCATCGTGGTCACCGACGCCTCCGGCCCTCACCTGATCACCTACCTGGTGCCGCTCGCCTATCGCGGTGCCCCGCTCGACGGGGCGGAGCACGCCCTCGTCGGCACCATGGAGCACGGCGTGCTGGGGCAGCGCTGGGCCTACGACGGCTGCCACGACCCCGTGCTGGTCGCCCAGTTGCTGGCCCTGATCGAGGGGCGGGTGCAGGCCCAGGACCAAAACATCAGCGACGTCCCCGACCGGGAGGTCATCGCCTCCTGCACCGGTGAAGGCTCCATCTCCACGGACTTCACCGCCACCGACGATCAAGAAGGCACCGAACTGACTACGCCGCACGGCACGACCCTCCGCTTGCACCGGGTCCTGCAGCCCGCCCCGGACGGCCCGTTTCCTCCGCCACCGGGAGCGACCGGCCAGGTCAGCGGCTCCTGGCAGATGCCGGATGGCTCCCGCGCCCGGGGGGTGTTCGCCGTCTTGCACACCGGCACCCGGGCGTAGCCGCGACATCATCGCTCGGCATCAAAGCCCGGCGGCCGTCCACCCCGCGAGCGTCGGCGCCGGCGTCCGACTGCCTGCACTACTGGGCTGCCGCCCGCCAGATCGTCATGTCCCCGGTCACGAAAGCGATGTGGGGCAACGCGGTCGACTTCGTCTGGATCACGAGCAGTGCGATGTCCCCGGAGGAGTGCTTGATACAGATCTCGCTGCCGTTCGCCGCCGCGGCCAGCGGGAGGAGCCGGCCTTCGGGCTTGGAGAGGGCGATACGACACGAGTCGAGGGTGGCCCCGGGCTTCGTGAGCAACAAGGCGAACTCGCTGGTATCACTCTCCAGCGCGCAAGTCTGCCCGCACACGAGGCGGATGTCGCCCTTGCGGTCCTTGCGCGGGACTTGCGGGTCCTTGAAGCTCACCGAGGTCTTCCCGTCCAGCCAGACGAGGGGGTACGGGGTGGCTTGCGGCGACTTGGACGCGGTCGGGGAGGGCCGCGACTCCTGTGTCCCGCCACCGGTCCCCGAACGCTCGGCACCGGTCCCCGACGTCGGCGCGGATGCCGATGACGACGCCGACGCCGACGCCCGTACGGACTCCGAGGAACCGGGCGTCGACGGTGCGCCCGCAACCCAGTCGCGGAACCTCTCCCCCGCGTCCGCGACCGTCCACGCCAAGCCCATCATCAGCAGCACCCCGGCCGTCACAGTCGCGGTCGTGATCAGCGCGGCACGCCGTCTTCGCGCCCGGCGCTCCCCCGGCCCTGTCGGCTGCGGTCGCGTGACGATCAACGGCGCCGTGTGCACCCGGGTGGGGTCAGGGACCGGGGACGGAACCGTCACCTCCGGACCCATGACCTCCCTCCAGACGGCCGGTCCCGCGCCCGCGTCGGCGTCCCCGCCCAGCCGCTGCCGGCACCACTCGACGACCTCCGCCAAGCTGGCCCGCTCCTCCGGATCGGCGGCCAGGCAGCGGGCGATCAGCGGACGGAGCGGCTCGGGCAGCCGGGACAGGTCGGGTTCTTCGTGCACGATCCGGTACAGCACGCTGGCCGCGGGGCCGTCCCCGTACAGCGGCTCGCCCAGCGCCGCGAACGCCGCAGTCTGGCCCAACGCGAAGATGTCCGTCGCCGCCGTGACCTCGCCCGCGGTCGCCTGCTCCGGAGCCATGAACTGGGGCGTGCCGACGGCGGAGCCCGTGGCCGTGTGCGAGGTGACGTCGGAGGCCAGCGAGATGCCGAAGTCGATCACGCGCGGCCCGTCGGCGGCCAGCAGCACGTTCGACGGCTTCAGGTCCCGGTGCACGATGCCCGCCTTGTGGATGGCCTGCAGCGCCTCGGCCACCCCCGCCACCAGCCACAGCACCGCGGGCACCGGCAGCGGTCCGCGCCGGGCGACTGCCTCCGCCAGGGAGGGTCCGGGCACGTACAGCGTGGCCAGCCAGGGCGGTACGCCGTCCGCGTCGGCGTCGATCAGCTCGGCGGTGTACGCGCCCCGCACCCGCCGGGCGGCCTCCACCTCCCGGCGGAACCGCCGCCGGAAGGCCGGGTCGTCGGCCAGTTCCGACCGTACCACCTTGATCGCCACCGGTCGGCCGCCCTGCGTGTGCGACAGGTAGACCCGGCCCATGCCACCCGCGCCGAGCCGGGCGGCGAGGCGATAGCCGGCCACCAGGGGCGGGTCGTCCGCCTGCAGCGGCTGGAACACCTCGGTCGCGTAGTTCATCGGCCCGCGCCCCCTCATCCCCTAACCCCTGGTCAACCGTGTGTTGACCGAGGCAGAAGCCTAAGCGGAATTCGGATGCGGGATGATCCGGCCACCTGGGATGCTCCTACTCCATGGCCGCACGACGTATCAAACCCAGCCTCTACATCTCCGTCGACATCGAGGCCGACGGCCCGATCCCCGGGCCGTACTCCATGCTGAGCTTCGGCGCGGCGGTCGCCGGAATCCAGGACGCCGACAGCTTCACGGCGGCCGACCCGGAGGAGCACACCTTCTACCGCGAGCTGCGCCCGATCAGCGGGGAGTTCGTGCCGGAGGCGCTGGCCGTGAGCGGCCTGGATCGGGAGCGCCTCGAGCGGGAGGGCATCGAACCGGCCGTCGCACTCGCCGAGTTCACCGGCTGGGTGCGCGAGGTGAGCGCGGGGGCCCAGCCGGTGATGTGCGGCTATCCGGCGTCGTACGACTGGATGTTCCTGTACTGGTACTTGATCCGTTTCACCGGAGCCAGCCCCTTCGGGCACTCGGGTTGTCTCGACATGAAGACCCTGTACGCCACGAAGGCGGGCCTGCCCCTGCGGGCGGTGGCCAAGGGCACGATGCCGCGCGAGCTGCTGTCGAGGCGCCGGCACACGCACCATGCGCTGGACGACGCCATCGAGCAGGCCGAGCTGTTCGCCAACCTCATGGCGTGGTCACCGGTTCCATCGGCGCCGTGACCTCATCGGCCTCGCGCCCCTTGCCGAGGTGGTTGAAGACCAGGTTCAGCAGGACCGCCGCCATACAGCCCGTCGAGATGCCCGAGTCCAGGACGATCTTCGCCGTTTCCGGGAAGGCGTGGTAGAACTCCGGGGCCGTGATCGGGATGATGCCGACGGCCAGTGATACGGCGACGATCAGGACGTTGTTGTCCTTGTCGAGGCCGGCCCGGACCAGGGTCTGGATGCCGCTGGCGGCCACCGAGCCGAACAGGACCACGCCCGCGCCGCCGAGCACCGGGCGCGGTACGACCGCGATGAGCGACGCGGCCATCGGGCACAGGCCCATCAGGACCAGGAAGGCGCCGCCCGTGGCGACGACGTACCTGCTGCGGATCTTCGTCATCGCCACCAGGCCGATGTTCTGGGCGAAGGCGCTGCACATGAAGCCGTTGAAGAGGGGGCTGATCGCCGAGCCGAGCGTGTCGGCGCGCAGGCCCGCCGCGATGGTCTTCTCGTCGGCCGGGCGCTCGACGATCTCGCCCAACGCCAGCATGTCGGCGGTCGATTCGGTCATCGACACCACCATCACCACGCACAGTGAGATGATCGCGGCGAGCTGGAACTGCGGGGCGCCGAAGTGGAACGGGGTCGGGAAGCCGATGACGTCCGCGTCCGCCACCGGGCCGAAGTCCGTGACACCGAACGGGATCGCTACCAGCGTGCCGGCGACCAGGCCGAGCAGCACGGCGATCTGTTTGACGAAGCCCCGGGTGAAGCGGCGCAGGAGCAGCACGATCAGCAGGGTCCCGGCCGCCAGGCCCAGGTTCGTCGCCGAACCGTAGTCGTCCGCCGCCGGGTTGGGGCCCTGCGCCCAGCCGAAGGCGACCGGGAGAAGGGAGATGCCGATCAGCGTGATGACTGTGCCCGTCACCACCGGCGGGAAGAAGCGCACCGCCTTGCTGAAGAAGGGGGCGGCCAGGAAACCGAGGAGACCCGCCACGATCACCGCGCCGAAGATGATCGGCAACGCGTCGGACTTGTCCTCGGTGGAGGCGACGATCGCGGTCATGGGGGCGACGCCGGCGAAGGTGACGCCGTTGACGAAGGGCAGTCGGGCGCCGATGTTCCAGATGCCCAGGGTTTGGAGGAAGGTGGCCAGGCCCGCGGTGAAGAGGCATGCGCCGGTGAGGAAGGTCAGGTCGGTGGCGGACAGGCCTATGGCCGCGCCGACGATCAGGGGTGGGGCGACGACGCCCGCGTACATGGCGGCCACGTGCTGCAGGCCGGTGGTCGCCATTTTCAGGGCGGGGAGTTTCTCGTCGACGGGGTGGGTCGCGTCGACTGGCTGATCGGACACGGCGGCTCCTCCGAGCGGCTAACACGTCGGCGTTGACGTGGGTTTCATGGAGGTGATGCGTGTGGTCGTGCGGGACCAGGACGGACCCGTTCTCAGGGAGGGGAACGGTGACCGTTCCGGGGCGCACGCGTCCAACGCGCACCCCGGAGACAGCCGCCATGGACCCCGCTCGGGTCCACGGCTGCCGACCGGGAGCCGTCCCTCCCGGCCGGAGATCAAGTGCCGTATGCAGTAAGGAGATTCAGTACGGCGATCAGGCCTGCGCCGAGATCTGCGCCAGGCGCTGCGCTTCCGCCCGCGTCGAGCGCGCGATCGTGTCCTCGTCGACGTGCAGCAGGCGGTTGTCCTCGACGATCTGGCGGCCGTTGACGAAGGAGGCCGTGACCGGGGCGGCGGCGCCGAAGACCAGCGCCGTCACCGGGTCGGCGATCGAGGCGTGGGCCAGGGTGTCCAGCTTCCACAGCACCAGGTCGGCCAGCTTGCCCGGCTCCAGGGAGCCGATCTCCGCGGAACGGCCCAGGACTTGGGCGCCGCCGTACGTCCCGAGCCTCAGCGCCTGCCGGGCGTTCAGGGCGGCCTCGCGATGCGCGCCAAGGCGGTTGATGAGCAGCGCGTTGCGCAGCTCGGTGTGCAGCTCGCCGGACTCGTTGGACGCCGTACCGTCGACGCCGAGGCCCACCGGGACGCCGGCCGCAAGCATGTCGGGAACGCGAGCGATACCGGCCGCAAGCCGCGCGTTGGACGACGGACAGTGGGCGACACCCGTCTTCGTACGGGCGAAGGCGGCGATGTCGGAGTCGTTCATGTGGACGCAGTGCGCCATCCACACGTCCTCGCCGAGCCAGCCGGTGGACTCGAAGTAGTCGGTCGGGCCCATGCCGAACAGCTCCTTGCAGAACTGCTCCTCCTCGACCGTCTCCGAGCCGTGGGTGTGCAGCCGTACGCCGAGGCGGCGGGCCAGCTCGGCGCCCTCCCGGAGGAGTTCGGTGGAGACCGAGAACGGTGAGCAGGGGGCGACGGCGACCTGCGTCATCGCGTCGAAGGAGGCGTCGTGGTGCTTGTTGACGGTCTCCTCGGTCGCGGCCAGCGCGCCCTCGAGGGTCTCGACGGCGAAGTCCGGCGGCAGCCCGCCGTCCTTCTCGCTGCGGTCCATGGAGCCGCGGGCCAGGGTGAAGCGGACGCCCGTCTCGCGGGCGGCACGGATGATCGCGCCGGACAGGTCGCCGGAGTCGTGCGGGTAGACGTAGTGGTGGTCCATGGCGGTGGTGACGCCGCCGCGGGCCATCATCGCGAGCGAGCCCTGGGCCGCCGCGTACACCATCGGCTCGTCGATGCGTGCCCAGGTCGGGTAGAGGGCGACGAGCCAGTTGAAGAGGTTGTGGTCCGTGGCCAGGCCCCGGGTGATCCACTGGTAGAAGTGGTGGTGGGTGTTGACCAGGCCGGGGGTCACGAGGTGACCGGAGGCGTCGATACGGCGGTCGACGTTCTCCAGGCCCTCGGGGGCCCTGCCCGCGCCGACCGACTCGATGCGGTTGCCGGCGACGACGACGTGACCGTTCGCGTACTCGGTGTCGTTCGCGTCGACGGTCGCGATCGCACAGTTCTCGATGACGATGCGCCGGTCTGCTGCCATGGTTCGTCCTTTGCGCTGATGTGGAGAGGGCACGGCAGGACCCTGGGAGTTTTGAGTGCCGCGGCCGGGGAGCCTTCTGAAATCCGTGTCCCCCGGCCGCGGGTGCCGAAATATGGAGTTGATCAGAGGTTGGTGAGGTCCACCGGGATCCTCGCCTCACACCCGTCCCGCAGGACGGTGGCCTCGATCAGGCCGTACGGGCGGTCGGCGGCGAAGTACACCTCGTTGTCGTTCTTCAGCCCGAACGGCTCCAGGTCGACGAGGAAATGGTGCTTGTTCGGGAGCGAGAAGCGGACCTCGTCGATCTCGCTGCGGTTGTCGATGATGCGCGCGCCCATTTGGTACAGGGTCTGCTGCAGCGACAGCGAGTACGTCTCGGCGAAGGCCTCCAGCATGTGCCTCTTGACCTGCTCATAGGACTCGTCCCAGTCGGGCATGGGCTGCTCGTCGCCGGTCCAGTTGAACCGCCAGCGGCCGGAGACCTGGGTGGCCAGGATGCGGTCGTACGCCTCCGGTAGCGTCGTGTACTTGTCCTTGACGTAGCCCCAGAACTCGGAGTCCGTCGAGTTCATCACGACGAGGTCCTTGAGGCCGGAGACGACCTCCCACCGCTCGCCGTCGAAGGTGATCTGGGCGAGGCGGGTCTCCTGGCCCTTGCGTACGAAGGAGTGCCGGGCCTCGCCCGAGGTCTCGATCCGCTCCCAGGCGTATTCCTCGATGCGGATACGGGCCGTCCTGATCGGCTCTTGCGAGGTCACGAAGTGCCGGGCCAGGTGGATGCCGAACTGCTCGGCGGACTCGATGCCGTGCTCCTTGGCGAACGCGTACACCGTGTTCTTGGTGGTGTCGGTCGGCAGGACGTTGGCGTTGGAGCCGGAGTAGTGGACCTCGTCCATGTCGCCGGAGAGCGACACGGATACGTTCAGGTCCTTGATGTGGTGGGTGGCGCCGTCCCGCGTGATCTTGACGACTCGGTTCTCGGCCTTGCCGTACTGGTTCTGTCCCAGGATCGTGGGCATGGTGTCTGCTAGCTCCCTCGGTATACGGAGTAGCCGAACGGGTTGAGCAGCAGCGGTACGTGGTAGTGCTCGCCGGCCTTCACGGCGAAGGTGATGGCCACCTCCGGAAAGAACACGGCACCGCTGTCCCGATTCGCGGGGGCGTCCTGCTGCGCATCGGCTTGCTTCTTCGCGAACTTCTCGAAGTACGGTTCGACGGCGAAGTCGAGCCGCACATGTGTAGTGCCCTCCGGCAGCGCCGGCAGGTCCTTGCACCGCCCGTCCGCGTCGGTCGCCGAGCCGCCGAGCGCCTGCCAGTCCGCATCGCGCCCGCCGCGGGCGGAGAGGTGGACGGCGACGCCCTCGGCGGGGCGGCCGACGCTGGTGTCCAGGATGTGCGTGGACACCGAGGCGGTGGTGCTCTTGCTCATGTCTGATCTTCCTCTACGAGGTTGGCCAGTCGGATGCGGTTGATCTTCCCCAGCTCGGTGCGGACGATCTCCCGCTCCCGCTCCGGCGAGTTCCCGATCCGCTCCTTGACCGCGTCCCGCATCTGCTCGCCGGTCCGGCCGGTCGCGCAGATCAGGAAGACATGGCCGAACTTCTCCTGGTAGGCCAGGTTGAGTTCGAGCATCTCCGCCTTGAGCTCCGCGGAGGCGCCGGCCATGCCGCGCTGCTCCCGGGCCGAGGTCGGGTCGCCCGGCTTGGGGCGGCCGATCGGCGGGTGCCCGGCCATCGCCTCCTCCAGGTCTACGGCGGTCAGCTCGGCCATCGCGGCGTCGCTGGCGGCGTAGAGGTCGTCGGGGGTGGCGTAGGGGCGGGCGGCGAGCAGCCGCTTGGCCCATGTGGTGGAGGCGCACGCCTCGTGGAGAGCGGCGTAGGCCGCGTGCTCCTCCAGGGCGTTGAACCGGGCCAGGCCCGGGGGCGTGGAATTCGACGTCACGGGAGCCTCCGTGGCCGCGAAGGGCCTTCGTGCTGAACGGGCGTGCCGATAGCTAACGCCCTGCGACGACGAGACGTCAACACTTTGTTGAAAATTCGCGGTAACGGAACCTGAGCAGGCCGCCTCAGACGTTCTTCTCGCGGTTCAGGTAGTTGTAGACCGTGAAGCGGCTGACGCCGAGCGCGCTCGCCACGGTCTCCACGCCGTGCCGCACGGAGAAGGCGCCCCGCGCCTCCAGTGTTCGTACGACCTCCTGCTTGGACTTGCGGTCCAGCTCGGCCAGCGGCTTGCCCTTCTTGCGCTCCATGGCGGCGAGGATGTGATCGAGGGAGTCGGCGAGCTGCGGGAGGCGTACGGCGACGACATCGGCACCCTCCCAGGAGAGCACGACGTCGTCGGGGCCGGCCTCGTCCGGCGGGAGCATCTCGCCGCCCATGGCGTCGACCAGCGGTTTCACAGCCGTGATGAAGGGCTCGTCCTCGCTCACCGGTCACCCTCCGCGATCACATTGACCTGGAGCGAGACCCGGGTGGCGCCGGCCTCGAGAGTCTTGCGCAGCAGCGCGTCCACCGCGGTGAGCACGGCGTCGGCCCCGCCCTCCGCGGTGTTGCCGAACGGGCCGACGTCCACCGCGTCCAGCTCCGCCGCCTCCACGACCTCACGGGCCACCAGCGCGTGCGCGGGTGCCTCGTCGAGGTCGAACGGCTCGGTCGTGAATTCCACTCTCAATCGCACTGTGCCCCCAGAGCATGCCTCTGACCTGCACTTTTACCCAGATCACCCACCGCGAGGGCACATCAGGGCACAACGAGGATGCATCAGTCGACTGCTTTACAGCCGCGACGCACCCCAGGCCAATCGATTTCACTGGGACGGAGCCGCTTCGTCCGCCACGAGGCGACCCTAACCGACCATGGCCTCCCTCCGCCCTACACGTGGCCAAGCCGCCCGCGCAGCGCCATGGCCCAAAGGCTGGTCGTCTCAAATCCGGCCGTCCCGTCGAGTCGGCGACATTCCCAGCAGCGACCAGACGCATTCACCCCGCAACGCCGATGGCCGGGCTGCCGGACCGGCCAGGGGATGCTCCAGCCGGTGCCCCGGTCACGATCTGAGGCCCGCGCCGAGGGGCGGCCCAGCCTGTTGTGGCCGGCCCGCCCCTCGGCCTGTCTCGCCTTCCAGGCTCGTTCGCCGTGTAGGGAGATCAGACCGTGGTCGAGGCTTTTCGGGCAACTTGCCCCGCTGGCAAGTGTTCGCCTGACCGGCGGGATGCCACTGCTGCCATCACGGTGACGGGGTCACCGGTTCGGCTTGCCGGGCCAGGAAGGGCCGCAAGTGCGCCAGCAGCGCCTCCGGCTGCTCCTCCGCGATGAAGTGGCCACATTCCGGGATCTCGGCACCGGTGACGTCGTCCGCGTAGGTGCGCCAGATCTCCAGCGTCGGCAGGCGGGAGGGCAGCCCTGCGGAACCCCACAGCGCCAGTACCGGCATGGTGAGGCGGCGGCCCTCGGCGGCGTCGATGTCGTCGAGGGCGACGTCCTGCTCCATGGCGCGGTAGTCGTCGAAACTCGCACGCATGGCACCGGGGCGGGAGAACGCTCGGACATATCCGTCGACCGCTTCGGGTGTCAGTCCGTGGCGGTTGTAGGTCCACCGCTCGAAGAAGTACTCGAGATACCCGCGGATGTCGTGCCCCACGAGCCGCTCGGGCAGATCGGGCTGCATCTGGAACAGCCAGTGCCAGTACCCGGAGGCGAGCGAGGCGTCCAGCCGGCGGAACATCTCCCGGGTCGGCACGATGTCGAGCACGGCCAGCCGCTCCACCTGTTCAGGACGGTCCAGCGCCCAGCGGTGCCCCACGCGGGCACCGCGGTCGTGACCCACGACCACGGCCTCCTCGAATCCGAGAGCTTCGACGAGGCCGGCCATGTCGACGGCCATTCGTCGCTTGTCGTACCCCGTCGCGGGCTTGTCGCTCAGGCCGTAGCCACGCAGGTCGGGCGCCACAACGGTGTGGTCGGCGGCGAGATCCGCCAGCACCGGCCGCCAGCAGTCGGATGTCTGCGGCCAGCCATGGAGCAGAACGAGCAGAGGGCCGGATCCCGCTCGGACGTAGTGCAGGCGGACCCCGTCCACCTGCGTCACTCCGGTCGTCACTGTCGGCTGTCCCATGGATGCGCCTCCTCGGCACGAACTAACCCTCTTAGATGGTTAAGCTAGTGTGCAGAATGGGGGCATGGCAACGGACGACACGTGGATCTGGGACGGCGGGCGGGTCTGCCTGGACTTCGTCAACACCCTCCGCCACCGGTGGCGGACCGCGCCGGAGGAGACTCTCCGAAATTCGGGCGACCTGACCCTCTGGCTTCAGCAGGCCGACCTGCTCACACCGGGCACCCCGGACCCCGCCGGTGCCGCCGTCCTGGCCTCGGGCCGACGACTGCGCGAGACGGTCGACCGGGCCGTACTCGCGGTCGCCGACGGCCGGTTGCCCTCGTCCGGCGACGTCACCATGCTCAACCGAGCGGCAGCGGAGGCCCCCCGCCCCGCCCTGCAGATCGCCGTCACGGACGGACGCCTGGAGCCCGCCGACACCACGGGCATCGCCACCGATCCCGCAGCCGCACTGGCACTGATCGCCCAGGACGCCGTCGATCTGCTCCTGTCCGCCCAGATCCGGTGCGTACGCGTCTGCGGAGCGGACATGTGCGCCTTGCGCTTCCTGGACCGCTCCCCCGCCCACAACCGCCGCTGGTGCTCAATGTCCCGCTGCGGCAACCGCACCAAGGTCCGCCTCCACCAGGCCCGAGCCAGACGGAGTGAGCACACCCGGGCAGACTGAGCCCACCACGAACTCCTGGCGCAAGCGCCTCAGCTCACTCGGCGGGCCTCATACGAAATGCAGGGCCAGGAACGCTCTCGATGTCTTCCGCCTGCACGGCGTGGCCTCGTTCGCAGCGGATCTGGGCGTCGACGTGCGCGCCGCATCCGCGGTGTCGCGCCAGTACGGCCGGGCCCTCCGGGTCGGCGCGGTAACGGTCACCCCACTGCAGGAGCCCCATCACGGCCGGCACCAGATCCATGCCCTTGGGAGTGATCACATACTTCGGCCGACTCCGCGAGCCAGGCTCTTTATAGGTCTCAGTGGCCAGGATCCCTTCCTCCACGAGCATCCGGAGCCGCGCCGCGAGGAGGTTGCGAGGACAGCCGAGGACGCGCTCGAAGTCGCTGAACCGGGACGAGCCGTACCAGACCTCGCGAAGGATCAGGATCGTCCACTTCTCACCCACGACCTCAAGGGTCCGGGCAATCGAACAGTTCGACATGTCCCGGTCGAGACGGAGGTCCATGCCGGCATCCTGAAGAGCTTCGATCCTCGCATCCATGGGGGTGATTCTAACCTCACCTAAGTTTACTTTTCTATACTCAGCAAGTAGCGTCGCGACCAGCACATCGACCACCGAGAAGATCACGCAGAAAGGGCGGCCGATATGAAGGCATTCGTAGTCGAGAAGTACGGCAAGGACGGCGCACGCCCCGCACAGGTACCTGAGCCCACCGTCGGGGACCGCGACGTCCTGGTCAGAGTGAGCGCCACCAGCATCAACCCGCTGGACAAAATGGTCCGCAACGGGGAGTTCAAGCAACTCCTGAAGTACAAGCTCCCGTTCGCACTCGGCCACGACGTGGCCGGCGTCGTGACGCGGGTCGGCTCCGCCGTGCGCAGCTTCAAAGTGGGCGACGAGGTCTACGCTCGTCCGCGCGACCTGCGGATCGGAGGCTTCGCGGAGTTCATCGCGATCGACCAGGACGACGTCGCGCCCAAGCCGGCCTCGCTCACCCTCCAAGAGGCAGCCGCAGTGCCGCTGGTGGCCTTGGCCGCCTGGCAGATTCTCGTCGACCGTGCCCGTGTGAAGCCGGGTCAGAAGGTGCTCATCCACGCCGGTGCCGGTGGCCTCGGTTCGACGGTCATCCAGCTCGCCAAGCACCTCGGCGCCACGGTGGCGACGACCACGAACACCCGTACGGAGGAGTTGGTCAGGAGCCTCGGCGCCGACGTCGTCGTCGACTACACCAAGGAGGACTTCTCGAAGGTGCTGTCCGGCTACGACCTGGTGCTGGACTCCCTGGGCGGGGCGAATCTCGAGAAGTCGCTGACGGTACTGAAGCCCGGGGGCCTGGCCATCGGTGTCGTCGGCCCGCCGGACGCCGGGTTCGCCAAGCAACTCGGCGCCCCCTCGTTCATGGGTGTAGTCATGAACACGCTCAGCCGCAAGGTACGCAAGCAGGCCAAGGCGCTGGGCGTGCGCTACCAGTTCTTCTTCATGCAGGCCAACGGCTCCCAGCTGCGCAAACTCAGCGCCCTCTACGACAGCGGGAAGCTCCGCCCGGTCATCGACAGGACCTTCCCGTTCGACCAGACACTCGAGGCGATGGCGCACGTCGAGCAGGGCCGCACCAAGGCCGGCAAGGTCGTGGTCTCGATGGTGCCCGACAACAACTGAGATCAGGCTGGCCAAAAGCTTCCGCCCGGCGCGGTCACAAGAGAGGGCGACGCCGCCACCAAGGCGATGCATGGGCGACCACTTCGCGACAGTCGCCGCTGTCGGTCGGCATCTCGGTGCCGTTCCGCAACGCCATACGCTCGTGGCACAGCGCACCGTTCGGCTCTACGCCGACCCGAGCCGTGGTCAAAGCCCGCCGATCTCGACACTCATGACGGACGAGGAACTGGCCAACGGCGCCTCATACTCCCGCTTTAGGTCCAGGAACCTCTCGTCGCCACCGCGGTCACCGCCAGCAGCACCGACACAACGCGACCGTCGTCGCGCAGGCGGTGCCCAGCCGCGCCGCTCGGTCCAGAAACGCGGCAACCGCGACGGCGGTCGCGTTCTGTCGCCGTGCTCGACGAGACCGGACGCTGTACGGACGCGGCCAGACAGGCTTACACCGACGGCATACCCGGCGCTAGTCGGACGTCTGGCGCGGCAGTCCGCGGAGCCCGGCGCTCCCATGTGTCTCGTTGACACGCGCCCCTCCTGCACGACCGGCCCCTTGCGTAAAGCGATGTCCTGCTCACGGCGGAAATGCTCGGGCCAGCAGTGTCCGTCCGGCATGCGACGCACGTTGCCAGGTGGGACTGCGGTCCTCGTCGACCAGGGCCGCACGGACGCCCTCCAGGAAGTCCGGCGTGCGGATGGTCGTGCGTGTGAGGGCGAGTTCGGTGCCAAGGCACTCGCGCAACGTGTGCTGCCTGCCCCGGGCCAGCAGGGCGTGAGTGATCTCCAGGCTCTGCGGCGAGGCGGACTCCAAGGCGGCCAGCGCGGTTGCCGCCTCGGGAGTGTCGAGGTGGCGCAGGCGTTTCTCGATCTCGCCGAGGGTTGGTGCGCCGAACGCCCAGTCCGCGTCCCCGCGTACCTCCGCCAGCCTGCTCTCCGCCACCGGGGAGCGGCCGACAAGGCGGTTGAGGACGACGTCCACCGGTCGCCAGGGTTGTCGGCCAGGGCATCCCCGACCGCGTCGAGCCGGCCCGTGGGAACGAAGTGCGATGCCGGTCAGGACGAGGGCGCCGGCGGCGAATCCACCTGGCGTTCCATCGCCCACACCTGCCGGCTCGTGCCAGGCGGGCGGTTCGGTTCGTGGGCGTCCGCCGCCCAGGCATTCGTGTCACTCACCAGGGTCACGGGGTCGATGCTGTGGTCGAGGGGAACGTTGACGGCACCGGACAGGTGCCCGGAGGCATACTCCTCGGGCGATCGGACGTCGATGACCGTCAGGTTTCCCAGCCGGACCTGAGCAGGGACGAGTGAAACAGAGGTGGTCACGCTGTCATCCTTTATCGTCGCCCCTACCCCGATCAGGGGAGTACATTACCCCTAGGGGTATTTCTTGAGGAGTGATGGTGGACCTTGAACTCGCGGGCACGGAGCTGAAGTCCGTACTGAACCGGCTTCGCCGGGCGCAGGGCCAGATCGCCGGAGTGATCCGGATGATCGAGGAGGGGCGGGACTGCGAGGACGTGGTGACTCAGCTGTCCGCGGCGTCCCGCGCTCTCGACCGGGCGGGGTTCGCCATCATCGCCACTGGTCTGCAGCAGTGCCTGACGGACACCGATGGCGACGGAAAGTCCAGCGAGAGCCGTGAGGAGATGCGTACCCGCCTGGAGAAGCTCTTCCTCTCGCTGGCCTGAAGCGGGGATCACACGGCCGCGTCGATCAGCATGAACGCGGCCACCGCCAGCAGTGCGACCGCGAAGACACGCCGCAGGCGACCGCCGGGGACCTTCGCCGACAGGCGCTTGCCGTCCCATGCGCCGGGAATCGCCGCGCCCAGGAACGGGCCGAAGGTCTCCCATCGCAGCCCGTCGAGGGTGCCCTAGCGGACGACAAGGGCAGCCAGTGAGTTGCCGGTGATCACGAGGAGGCTGGTGCCGACCGCGGCCTGCATCCGCAGACCGAGGACGCCTACCGGTGCCGGTACGGCGAGGAAGCCCCCGCCGACTCCCAGGAAGCCGGTGACCGCTCCGAGCCCGGCACCGGCCGCCGCGGCCTTCTTCGGGCGTACGGCCGTCACAGGGTCCTCGTACGTGTTCCGCTGCCCGAGCATGGGTAGTGCGGCCAGGATCGCCACGGCGGCGAACGCCGCGGTCAGGATCGTCTCGGGGACGCGGCCGTCCAGGCTTCCGCCGAGCAGGGCCGGGAGGATGCCGGCCGCCGCGAAGAGGCGCCGGCACGCCATTGGACGTTGCCGTCGCGCGCGTGGGCGAGCAGGGCGGTGGCGGAGGTGGTCGTGACGATGATCAGGCTCGCGGTGGTCGCCCCGGCCGAGGTGAAGCCGAGCAGGTAGATCAGAGCGGGGACGGCCAGAACGCTGCCGCCGCCCCCAGCGCCCCGAGCGCCAGCTCGATGACGGCGCCGGCGGTCAGGGCGAGGAGCAGGGTAGTCACGCTATCGAGCCGGCCCTGCCGCGCCGCTCGACCACGGGCAGCCCTGCCGCGGCCCACGCTTGCATGCCGCCGGTCACGTCGACGACGTCGGCCCCGCGTCCCGCGAGGAGAGCAGCGGCTCGGCGGGACCGGCCGCCCGACCGGCAGATCACCACGAGACGGCGTCCCTGTGCGACATTCGGCAGTTCGGCACCGGCGGCCAGCATGGTCAGCGGCAGGTGGACGGCGTGCGGCGCATGGCCGACTTGCCATTCCTGCTGCTCCCGTACGTCCAGCAGGACGGCGTCACCCTCGGCGCCGGTCCGCTGGGCCGCCTGCTGAACGGTGACCCGCTCCGGGCCACGACGGAACAAGAACATGGGGAACTCCTTGGAAATAGTGCGCGCGAACGCGCGCGGATGACGCCTGGACCGCGTGCGGGTCAGGCGGCGCGGAGGCTGAGCCCCGCCGCCGCGGCTGCGGCGAACCCGTCGTCCACCGCGACGACGTCGCGGCCCGCGGCGTCCAGCAGTGAGGCTGCGATCCCCGCGCGCATGCCGCCGGCGCAGTGCACCCACACCTGCCCTTCGGGGATCTCGTCGATCCGTTTGTGCAGGGCATGAAGCGGGATGTGCACAGAGCCCTGGATGTGGGCGTCCGCACGTTCCGAGTCCCGGCGGACGTCCAGGACCACGACGTCGCCGTCGGCCGATACCAGGTCGGCGAAGGTGGCGCGCGGGTAGGCGCTCAGAGACTCCCCCGGCCGGATCCACGAGGCAGGTTCGCCGGTCGCCGCGGCGGCGGGACGGTCAATACCGACTCGGACCAATTCCCGCTGAGCCGAGGCCAGTTGTTCCGGCGACTCGGCGAGCAGGGTGACCGGCTTGCCCCACGGGATCAGCCAGGCGAGGTAGGTGGCAAGTTTGCCGTCGGCCTCGAAATTGAAGGAACCGGAGACGTGACCTTCGGCAAAGGCGACTCGGTTACGCAGGTCCACGACCCACTCCCCCGCCGCCAGCCGGGCCGCGATGTCGTCGGCGTCGGCGACGGCGGGCGGGGTGAGGTCCAGCGGGGCGGGGCCGGCGGCGTTGGCCGGGCCCATGTGCGCATAGTACGAGGGCACATCGCCCAGGCCGGCCAGCAACTGCCGCACGAAGGACTCGACATGCTGGACGAGAGCCGGATTCACCGTCTTCTCCTTTCCCATGGTCGTCGCGTCGCCCTCGGCCTGCCCCGAGGAGCAGAAGCTCCCGAAGCCATGGGTGGGCAACACCACTGTCTCGTCCGGCAGTTCCACGGCGAGGCGATGAGCTGAAGCGTGCTGCGCGCGGGCCAACTGTTCGGTCAGTCGCGGCTCGACCAGATCCGGGCGGCCGACCGCGCCGATGAGCAGGGATCCACCGGTGAATACGGCGACGGCCTCTCCGGCTGCCTCCAGCACGTAGGAGGTGTGGTGCGGGGTGTGGCCGGGGGTGGCCAGGGCGCGCAACGTGAGACCGGAGTCGACTTCCGCGGTGTCGCCGTCGTGCACGGGAATCCGCTCGAAGGAGACCCGCGCGGCGGCCGGGACGAGGTAGGCGGCGCCGGTGACGCGGGCCAGCTCCAGGCCGCCCGTCACGTAGTCGTTGTGGAGGTGCGTCTCCACGACATGGGAGATGCGCACTCCCCTGCGGGCGGCCGCGGAGACCACCTGGTCGATGTCCCTGGGCGGGTCCACGGCCACGGCCGTTCGCGCACCCCCTGCGAGGTAGCTGCGATTGCCGAGCCCTTCCAGCTCGATGATGTCGACGAAGAACACGTGGACGCTCCTTTCGTATCGAAAATACCCCCAGGGGTATATACAGGCACAATGCTAGTACCCCGGGGGGTATTCCATCGGCGGGATGGGGGATCAGTCGTGCGAGAACCGGACCTCGGGCAGCAGCCGCCGCAGCCAGGCCGGGGACCACCAGGCGGCCCGGCCGGTCAGGCGCAGCAGGACCGGCAGGAGGACCAGCCGGATGAGGAAGGCGTCGAGCAGGACGGCGACGCCGAGCACGATGCCCATCTCCTTGGGCGGCAGCGGATCGGCGAGCGCGAAGGTGAAGAACACGGCGACCATCACCGCGGCCGCGGCGAAGACGACCCGGCCGGACTGGGCGAGGGCTCCGACGACCGCCTTCTTGGGGTCTCCCGTCTGCTCGTAGTGCTCCTTGGCGGAGGAGAGCAGGAAGACGGTGTAGTCCATGGCGATGGCGAAGATCATCGCGAAGAAGAAGACCGGCCCCCACCCGTCGAGGAAGCCCTGTGGTTCGAAACCGAGCAGGTCCGAGAGGTGTCCGTCCTGGAAGATCAGCCGGGCGACGCCGAAGGCGGCGGCGGTGGCGAGCAGGTTCGTGATCACGCCGAGGGCGGCGACCAGCGGCGCCTGCAGGGCGATCAGCAGGAGGACGAAGCCGAGGGCCAGGATGACGCCGATGACCAGCGGGGCCTTGTCGTCCAGGGCCTGCTTCAGGTCGAGGTTCTCCACGGCCGCGCCACCGACAAGCGCGTCGCCGGGCAGGTCGGCACGCAGCGTGCTGACGGTGTCGGTCAGTGCCGGATCCGACGGGTCGACGGACGGCATGGCCTGGATGAGACTCCAGCCGGTCCCGTCGGCGGCCTGCTGTGCCGGCATAACACCCGCGATGCCCTCGGTGGACTTCAGCACCTCGACCGTGGCAGCGACCTGGGCGTCCGGAGCGGCGATCTGCAGCATGCCCGGCGCGCCCTCGCCGAAGTGGTCCTGCACCAGTGCGTAGCCCTGGCGCGAGCTGTCGTCCTCGGGCACGACCTTGATGGACGGCATCGCCGTCTTCAGCCCGAGTACCGGCACGGCCAGGGCGACGAGCACGGCCAGCGCGAGGACGCCGAAGCGCAGCGGCTGGCGCCACAGGCGTTCGCCCCACGCGCCGAACAGCGGCGATTCGGTGCGGTCGGTGCGGGTGCGGGGCAGTGCCCACTTGTTGACGTTCGGGCCGAGCTTGCCCAGGACGGCGGGAAGCAGGGTCAGAGTGGCGGCGAGAACGAAGACGACGGAGAGCATGATTCCGACCGCCATCGTGCGCACGGCGGGCGCGGGAACCAGCATCACGGCGGACAGGCTGACAAGCACGGTCAGCCCCGACAGCAGGACCGCCTTCCCTGCGGTGTCCATCGTCTCCACCACGGCCCGCCGCCGCTCGCCGCTCTTGGCCAGCGCGGCGCGGTAGCGAATCACCAGGAACAGGGCGTAGTCGATGCCCAGGGCGAGCGCGAACATCAGGGCGAAGTCCATCGCCCAGATGGAGATCGGCGTGACGTGACTGATGAGGACGAGGGAGCCGACCGAGGCGACCAGACCCGCCATCGTGAGCAGCAGTGGCAGCCCGGCGGCGACCAGCGAGCCGAACGCCACGACGAGCACGGCGAGGGTGACCGGCCAGGAGATGATCTCCGCCTTGATCATCGCCTCCAGATTGGCGGTGTTGAAGTCGCTCCACATCACCGAGGATCCGGTGGCCCGCACGGTCACGTCGTCGGTGGACAGCTCCCGCAGCGGATCCTTGAGGTCCTCCGCGGCCCGCACCATGTCGTCGGTGTTCGCGGCGGCGCCGCCCAGGACGATGGCGGTCCGGCCGTCGGGGCTGATCGTCGCGCCGGCCTGGGGCGGTACGACCTCGCTGATCCGGTCGTCGGTTTTCAGTTCCTCGGCGACCTCGGCGATCACGTGCTGCACGGCCGGGTCGCTCACCTGGTGGCTCCGGGAGGACACAACCACTTGGATCGCGGAGGAGGCATTGCCCCCGAAGTGCTTCTCGGCCAGCTCGCGCACCTTTACCGACTCTGAGCCGTTGCTCTGCCAGCCGGCCCCCGAGAGCACCGAGGTCACCTGCGGGGCGAACGCACCCAGGACTGCGACGACGACCAACCATCCGAGCAGAACCTGCTTGAAGTGACCGGCGGTCCAGTACCCGAGCCGCCCCAGCGGGCCCGCCTGGCCCGGCGGCGAGGGGTCCTCGGCGTTCCGGCCGGGTGCGTCAGTGGTCGCTGTGGACATACTTCCTCCTCAAGACGCGATACCCCGGGGGGTATCCATGTGAGGGACAATACCCCATGGGGTATTGTTCGTGAGCACAAGGAGGCCGACGGTTCAACCCCACCGGCCTCCCTCGATGAGACAAGGCCCGGTCACGCCGATGAAGGGAACGACTTCTTCAGCAGAGCCCACTTCCCTCTCATCTCCCGCCCTCGACCGTCCGCACGGCCCGGAAGTAGGCGATGTTCGCCGAGCTCTACACGGAGCTGATTCAGCAGGTGGCAGCCTTGGGCGATGCGACGACCGAGGCGGTCCGTGCCACACCGGACGAGCCCGCCATGACCGCGGTGGCCCATCTCACGCACGCCTTCCTGCGGCGGACCATCGACGACCCCTCGCACCGAGAGCTGATGGCCCAGGCACCCTCGGTCCTGGGGGGAGCAGTACCGGCACATCAACGACACCATCGCCCAGCCGCCGATCGAACGGCTGCTGACTGTCCTGGCCGAACGTGGTGACCTACAGCCGGACGTTCCCGTCGCCACCGTCGCCCGCCTGCTGTTGGCCGGCCTGTATGAGGGAAACCAGATCCTTGCCGCCGCGGCGGACCGGGAGGACGCCCTGGCCAGGACGTTCCGGGCGATCACCCTGCTGATGTCGGGCCTGGCAGCGGATGGCGTCGGCGCCCACGGTTGACGTCGACCGTGGGCTGGTGGACGGCACCGCGCAGCAGCTCTCCTCGGCCGCCGACATGGCCTGCCCGTCGCTAACGTGCCGCCTTGTCCTCGATGTCATGGACCAGGTCGATGGCCCGGCCCAGGGTGGCCAGTCGAGCATCGAGAGTCTCGCCAGCGGGATAGAACCGGACGGTGTCGACGCCGGCGTCACGCCACACACGCAGCCGCTCGCGCACCATGTCCTCGGTTCCGATCAGCGTGGTCGCCAGCACCATCTCGTCGGTGACCAGACCGGCCGCGCCGTCCCGGTCCCCAGCCTGCCAACGTGTCCGGACCTCGGCCGCCACATCCGCCCAACCCTGGCGGCTGTAGGCGTTGTTGTAGAAGTTCGTAGTCGCGGAACCCATGCCGCCGAGGCTGAAGGCCAACTCCTTCTTGCGTCCGGCCACCATCGTGCGCAGCGCGTCCTCGTCATCCGCGAAGGCGACCTCGGCGCCCTGGCAGATGTCGAGGTCGGAGCGGGCGCGACCGGCGGCGGCCAGGCCTTGGTCCAGATGGTCGAAGTACGCCGCTTTGGCGCCCTCGGGCACGAAACTGGTGCCCAGCCACCCGTCGGCGATCTCACCGGTCAGGTGCAGCATCTTCGGCGAGAGGGTCGCCAGGTAGACGGGGATGTCGTATTCGGCGCGCATCGACAGGCGCATGGGCTTCGCCTCCCGACCCGGCAGTGGGATCTGGAACTCCCGCCCGGAGTAGGAGACCTTGTCGCCCGAGGCGGCCTGCCGCACGATCTCGACGGTCTCGCGCATCCGTGACAGCGGACGGTCGAAGGGCACGCCGTGCAGCCCTTCGATCACCTGCGGTCCGGAGGGGCCCAGTCCGAGGAGGAAGCGCCCCTGGGAGATCTGCGACAGCGTGATCGCGGCGCGGGCGATGGCCATCGGTGTGCGGGTGCCGAGCTGGATGATTCCGGATCCGAGGAGCATGCGCTCGGTCTTCGCAGCGAGGTAGCCCAACGGCGAGGGCGCCTCGGAGCCCCACGCCTCCGCGACCCAGCAGATGTCCAGACCGAGTTTCTCCGCCTCGGTGACATAGTCGACGATCTCCCGCCAGTCGCCCCCGGAGGCTTCGATCGTGGTGGACGTACGCATCAGAGACTCGCCTCGCCCGAGGTGTGGGCCCTCTCGGCCAGTTTCTTGATCTCTTCGAGGGTGACGGTCATGTTGGCCTCGAACTCCCGCATGCGCACGAAGACGATCTTCTGCTCCTTCTCCGGCATACGATCGATGGCGAAGGAGAGGCCCGAGCGGGCGGGCCCCATCTGCATCCATTCCCGCAGCAGAGTGCCGCCGTCCTGCGGCACCAACGTGAACCGCCAGATCGCCGTCGGGTTCAACGGATCCTCGACCGCCCAGGCGAGGGTCCTCGACGGCTCGTACTCGACGATGTGGGATGTGGTGGCCCACTCCCCCAATGCCTCGTGCTTGCTCCGGCCGATGAACCGGGCTCCCAGAGCAGGGCCGGTCCTGCCGTCCAGCCATTCGACGGACTGCAGCTCAGAGCTCGTACGCGGCATCAGCTCGATGTCGGACACCAGCGTCCACACCTGCTCCGGCGGGGTGGCGATCCAGGTGTGGACCTCGACCGTCGGCTTGTCCGCATAACGCGCGCCCGTCCACTCCATGATCCTGCGGCCTCCCTGCCGATCCGAGCACCCACTTGCCACAACCTGACCAGTAAAGTTGCGTAGATAGACTCACCTGTCAAGGGCGAACACAACCCGCACAGAGCCACTGAGTCAGTGCGCGAAGCGCTCCCGCACATCCGGCCTCTGGGCCAGATGCGGTGGATAGCCGGGGCCCATCCGGGGGCGGGTATTGTCCGCGGTCATCGGCTCACCGCAGGCGGCGCACACCACCTCGGCATGGGTGTCCTGCCCGCACACCTCGTGATGCATGGCCACCGGCGGGCCCGCTTCACCGGCCAGCCAGCGGTCCCCCCACCGGTTCATCACCAGCAGCACGCCGTAGAAGTCGCGCCCCTTCTCGGTGAGCACGTAGTCGTACCGAACCGGCTCCGTCTGGTACGGCCGCTTCTCCAGCAGCCCCTCCTCCACCAGCCGGCGCAGCCGGTCCGTCAGCGTGTTGCGGGCGATGCCCAGCGACTCCTGGAACGCGTCGAACCGCCGGATCCCGTAGAACGCCTCACGCAGGACCAACGGCGTCCACCAGTCCCCGAGCAAGTCCATCGTCCGCGCGATGGAACAGGGCCACTGTGCAAAGGATGTCCGCCTCATGACCGCCAGCATAGGTTCGTCCAGTTGTGAGACCCAGCAGGTAGAGCGGCGGCAGTTAATGCGCACGACACCTTGCACCCCATCAATAACGAAGTTATGTTGCCGCCATGAAACGTGACTTGCTGGGCAGAAGGCTGGTCGTCACCGGAGCGGCACGCGGCATCGGCGAGAAGGTGGCCCGCCTGGCCGCCGCCCGAGGTGCTCGTGTGACCCTGATCGGCCTGGAGCCCGATCGGCTGCGTAACGTCGCCGATGATCTGGGCCCCGCCGCTTCCTGGCGTGAGGCCGATGTGCGCGACGGCACCGCTCTGCGGTCGGCGATCGATGAGGCCGCGGAGATCATGGGCGGCATCGACCTCGTCGTCGCCAATGCCGGCGTAGTGGCGTACGGGACGGTGCGACAGACGGACGAGGCGTCGTTCGAGCGGGTCCTCGACATCAATCTGAACGGCGTCTTCCGCACCCTCAAGTACGCGACACCCCATCTGGAGCGCAGCCGGGGCCACGCGTTGGTCGTGGCGTCCGCGCTGTCCTTCATGCCACTGGCCTCGATGGCCTCGTACGGCGCGAGCAAGGCCGCGACCGAGCTGCTCGCCCTCACCTACCGCCAGGAGGTGGCGCACCTCGGGGTCACGGTCGGCCTTGTGCATCCCTCCTGGATCGAAACGGACCTCGTCCGGGGCGCCGAGGTCGACCTCCCCTCGTTCCAGGGCCTGCGCAGGCGGCTGCCCTATCCGGGCAACGCCACCACGAGCCCCGAACGGGCTGCTGCCGCGATCGTCGACGGGCTCGTGCGCCGCCGCAGCCGCGTGTACGTCCCGCGCGCAGTCGTCGTGACCAACTGGGCGAAGGCGGCGCTGAACTCACCGCTGGTCTGGCCCTGGGCGAGACGCTTCGCGGCCCGGGCGGTTCCGTCCCTCGAACGGGAGGTCGCGGCGTTGGGGAGGCATGACCAACTCACTCCAGGTAGCAGTGCCCACGATGCGGAGACCAGGTCGCCCTAGGGCCTGTCCGGCGGATCATGCCGCAGACGCGGGGTCTGGCACGCCCATCTGCGGCGTTGTCGTCGGTCGCCGACTCCCCCACACTCGGCTTCTCCCCCACTCTCGACTTCGCTCGAGCGGGGGGACCCCCATGCGCGGGAGGGGCCCCCATCGCGTCGACTCCCTCCTCCGCCTTGCAGCTGGACGCACCAGACCCCGCTCACCGGCGCCGATCAGTCACCGTCGCTTTCCTGCGGCCTGATCCGCCGGACAGGCCCTAGCCGCGCACGGGGCAGCGCCCAGCCACCCGACTTTCACCGGCCATGAACGATCGAGTCGTAAAGGCGCGCGCCGGCCTGGTGCGAGGCCTCGGCACGTTCCCGTTCGTCGCCCAACCCGACAGAGAAATTCACGCCCATCGGCAGCATCACCTGCACCACCGCGTCCTCGAACTCGACGAAGTGCTCGGCCAACTCGAGGGTGATGTAACCGTGCACGAGACTCCACAACTGAGCGGCTATGACTTCGGGGTCCTGCTGCTCGACCCTGCCGGAGTCCACGAGCCGTTCGCACGTTGCGGTGACATGAGCGTGGGCTTCACGGAAGGCCGGCGAATGCCCGCTGAAACGAAGGTCCGCGTCCGACAGCGGCCGGTATGTCGCACGGGTGGACAGACCGAACATCAGGTCGTACAGGTGAGGGTTCTCGCGGGCCACTCGGCGGCAGGTCAAGGCCATGGCGAAGAGATCCGCGATCGGATCCTCCGTCACCGGCACTTGGGCAAACGCCGCGCCAAGCTCCTTGAACCCATGGTCGGCGACGGCTCGCATCAGTTCGGGGATCCCACCGAAGTGGCTGTAGACGACCATCGTCGACAGTCCGCTCGCGGACGCCACCGTACGCGCCTTGACGGCCGACGGCCCCTGTTCGGCCAGCAGCCCGATGGCGGCCTGCACAAGCCGCTCCGGTGCGTCATCGAGCCTCGCCCGCCCTGCCACGCCTCTCACGCCTCCATCATTGACACACTTGAAATAACTTGGTTATCTAACTCGTCACGGCAATAGTACACATCACGAGTGACGTGCCGTTTCGGACACGGGCGCGCGTCCCTGGACGCGCCTACACGCGCTGTCCCCAATGCCTGGCGCCGGTAGACCCTCCCCCAAGCGCTTTCCACTCCCCCATGAACTCAGCCCGGGAGCAGAATCCATGCCATACAAAGACAAGGGCCATCTGGAGATCGAGGACCGCGGAGCCGTCCTGATCGTCCGGCTCGACGGCGGCCCACACCACGTGTTCGGCCTCGACATCGCCAACCAGCTGGACGAGTTGGTGGACAGGGCCGACCGGGATCCGAGCATCCGTGCCGTCGTCTTCACCGGGGCGCACCCCGAACGGTTCGTCAGCCATGCGGCGGTCCAGTGGCTGCAGGAAGAGGGCGCCGCCAGCCCCACGGTGGGCCGGCGCGGTGCTTCCGCCGTGGCACGCGTGGCCAGAGGCGCGGACCGGGCACGCGTTCTGAAGCCTGTGGTGAACAGGACCCCGATGCGGGGAGCCGCCCAGCTCGACCGCCTGCACGCCACGTTCCTGAAGATGAACAGCAGCGGGGTCATCTTCGTAGCCGCCCTCAACGGTTCGGCCCTCGGCCTCGGCGCGGAATTCGCCTGGGCGTGCGACCTGCGCGTCATGGCTGAAGGGGACTTCTTCATCGGCCAGCCGGAAATCCTCCTCGGCATTATCCCGGGCGGTGGCGGCACCCAGCGGCTGACCCGCCTGATCGGCACCCACAGGTCCCTGGTCGCCATCCTCGAGGGCAAGCCGTTCACGCCCGGGGAGGCTCTCGCCAACGGAGCCGTCGACGAGGTCGTGCCACAGGACGAGGTGGTCGCGACGGCGACGGCACTGGCGGAACACTTCGGCGCACGGTCCAAGGGGTCCGTCGAGGCTGTCAAGAGGTCGGTGTACTTCGGTGGCTCGATGTCGCTGGCGGAAGGGCTGCACGTCGAGCGCACCGAGTTCTTCGCCAGAGTCATGTCGGAGGAGGGTCAGGAACTCATGCTCGACTACATCGCGACGACCGAGGCCACCGGCGAGCTCCCGCTCTACAACCCGGACACGTACGAACAAGCGCTCGCCTTGGGCAGCGTGCCCGGGCACCGCTCGACGAAGACGACGCGGCGGTGAGTCGACGATGACCAATCCGCAGTCCTTCACCCGTCACGACATCACTTTCCCCTCCGGCGACAGCACGTGTGCCGGGTGGCTCTACCTCCCCACGGGCGTCACCTCCCCACCCGTCGTCATCCTCGGGCACGGCCTCGGCGCCACCCGCGAGATGCGCCTGGACGCCTTCGCCGAGCGTTTCGCACAGGCCGGCATCGCCGCCGTGGCTTTCACCTACCGGCACTTCGGCGACAGTGGCGGCCACCCGCGCCAGCTCCTGTCGATCAAGCGTCAACTCGCCGACTGGGACGCCGCCATCGCCTACGTCAAGGCCCGCCCTGACGTCGACCGCGCCCGTGTCGCGGTGTGGGGCAGCTCCTTCGGCGGTGGCCACGCCATCACCGTCGCCTCACGCCATCCTGAACTGCGCGCGGCCGTGGCCCAGTGCCCGTTCACCGACGGTCTCGCCTCCGCGCTCGCGCTGGGCCCGCTCGCCTCGCTCAGGATGACTCCTGTGCTCGCCCGGGATCTGGCAACCAGGGTCCGCGGCAAGGCGCCGGCAATGGTTCCCATCGCGGCCTCCCCCGGTTCGCCGGCTCTCATGAACGCTCCGGACGCACTGCCCGGATACGAGGCGCTGCAGCCGCCGGGGACGACGTTCCGCAACGAGGTGGCGGCACGGGTCATTCCGACCATCGCCGCCTACCGGCCCGGGCGTGCGGCCAAGAAGGTCGCCATCCCGATCCTCTTCTGCGTCAGCAACACCGACTCCGTCACGCCTCCCGCCCAGACCCTCCGCTACGCGCGCACCGCGCCCCAGGGAGAGATCAAGAGGTACGACGCCGGCCACTTCGACTTCTACACCGGCGAGACCTTCGAGGAACTGGTGCGTGACCAGATCGAGTTCCTCGCCCGCCAGCTGCACCCGGCGCCCGCCGCGTCGACTCCTTGACCGGACCGCATCACACCGAGACAGGTACGCTCGCCATGAATTTCGCTTCTCTGCCCGACCGCCGCGCCGCTCTCGACCCCCATGGGCCGGCGGTCTCGGACGGACGCCAGTCGCTCACCAACACTCAGATGCTGGACCGAGTCCGTGCGGCAGCGCGTCAGCTCCAGGCCCTCGGGATCGGTCCCGGCGATGTCGTGGCCCTCAAGCTGACGAACCGCATCGAGTTCGTACTGCTGTTGTTCGCCGCTTGGCGGATCGGCGCCACCATCACGCCGGTCAACCCGAGCATGACCGACGTCGAGGTGGACCGACAGCTGAGGGACTCCGGCGCGCGCCTGCTGGTGGTCGAGGACCGCGCGGCGCCCGTCACGAACGGTACTGCCGTACTCGCCGTCGGCGCACTGTACGAAGAAGCGGTGGAGTCGGATCACGCGCCGCAACTGGACTCGTCCGCGCTGGCCCTTCTCATCTACACCAGCGGCACCACCGGGGTACCGAAGGGCGTGATGCTCGACCACGCCAACATCGACGCCATGGCGGAGATGGGGCGCCTGTCGCTGGACGTCGGGCCGGCCGACCGGTGCCTGCTGATCCTGCCGCTCTTCCACGTCAACGGCATCGTGGTCAGCATTCTCATGCCTCTGCTCGTGGGCGCGAGCGTCGTCATCGCGGGCCGCCGGTTCGATCCGCGCAGCTTCTTCGACCTCGTCGAGCAGGAGCGCCCCACCTTCTTCAGCGCCGTGCCGACGATCTACGGCATGCTCGCCGCGCTCCCGGACGACGTTCGGCCCGACACATCGTCGCTGAGGTTCGGAGTCTGCGGCGCCGCACCTGCCTCCGCCGAGCTGCTCACCCGGTTCGAGGCCCGGTACGGGTTCCCTCTTGTCGAGGGGTACGGCCTGTCCGAAGGAACCTGCGGCTCCACCATCAACCCGGTCGCGGGCCCGCGACGGGCCGGCACCGTGGGAATTCCCTTCCCCGGCCAGGAGATTCGGATCGTCGACGCCGACGGTGTCGAGGTGGCGGCGGGCACGGACGGTGAAGTCCTCGTGAAGGGCCCCAACGTCATGCGTGGCTATCTCGGCCGTCCGGACGAAACGGCCAGAGTCCTCGTCGACGGCTGGTTGCACACGGGCGATGTGGGCCACCTCGACGCCGAGGGCTATCTGACCCTGGTCGGGCGCTCGAAGGACATGATCATCCGTGGCGGGGAGAACATCTACCCCAAGGAGATCGAGGACGTACTCGCAGGCGACCCGTCGGTGCTGGAGGCCGCCGTGATCGGCGTACCCCACGAAAAATGGGGAGAGGTGGTCGTCGCCTACGTCCAGCCACGACCTGGCGTGACCGTCGATCCGGCGGCGCTGAAGGCGCTCTGTGCGCGCAGCCTCACCGGCTACAAGCGACCGACCTCGTTTTTCGTGGTGGAAGCCATCGCGAAGAACGCGGTCGGCAAGATCGACAAGGCCTCGTTGCGGGCGGCCCATGCGGCAGCCTCTGCCAGTTCGTGATCAACCCGGAGGCTGACGCATCACGGGGAGCCACCACGGCCGGCAGGACGTGTCCGGCGCCGGCCAGGGAACACACGCGGGAGACGGGGTCGTAGACCGCGTACAGGCACGTGGCGCTGATCTCGTCCGTGCCGCGTTCCTCCGCGCGCTGCAGCCGGATGACCACGTCGTCGAGGTGTGTCAGCAGTTCGTCGGGGGTCAGTTCTCCTCGACGAACGTCTTCGCCCAGCTCGAAGCCACCGCCCAGGGGGCCGGTATCGGTGTACTGCCGGCCTTCCTGGCCCAGCGGGCGCAGCTGCGTCGGCTGCTCGCCGACGAGATCGACATCCGGCTTCCCATCACCCTGGCCGTCCGCCGCGAGGCGGTGACGCACCCCGCCGTACGCGCCCTGTCGGCCGCTCTACGGCAGGAGGTCGCCGAACGGAGCGCCGAACTGATCCCGGGATGAACGCCGAGGAATGACCGGCGCCGCGAACGCCAGGGTTGCCCGTCTCACTCGGCCGGCTTCACACGAAAACCAGGGCCAGGGACGCTCTCGATGTCCACCGCCCGCACAGAGTGACCTCCTTCGCAGCGAATCTGGACGCCGGCCTGCGCGCCGCATGCGCGGTGTCGCGCCAGTACGGCCGGGCCCTCCGGGTCGGCGCGGTACCGGTCACCCCACTGCAGGAGCCCCATCACGGCCGGGACCAGATCCATGCCCTTGGGAGTGATCACGTACTTCGGCCGACTCCGCGAGCCAGGCTCCTTGTAGGTCTCGGTGACCAGGATCCCTTCCTCCACGAGCATCCGGAGCCGCGCCGCGAGGAGGTTGCGAGGACAGCCGAGGACGCGCTCGAAGTCGCTGAAACGGGACGAGCCGTACCAGACCTCGCGCAGGATCAGGATCGTCCACTTCTCACCCACGACCTCAAGGGTCCGCGCGATCGAGCAGTTGGATGTCCCGCTCGAGGCGGAGGTCCATGCCGGCATCCTGAAGAGCTTCGGTCCACGCATCCATGCGAGCCACACTTGAGTTTACTTTCCTATACTCAGCCAGTAGCGTCATGACTGGCACATCTGGCTGCACGCGAGAAGTGGGCGTGACAGCAACCTGTGAAGGAGCGTCACCATGGCAGTAAGTCCTGAAGCACAGCAGTTCGCGCAGTTCCTCGAGAGCGTGAGCGCGAAGACGTCGACACCGGGCCTCGACCTGGCCGTGATCCGCGACATCGTCGACACGAACCACAAGGCGTCGACCGAGCCGGAAGGCGTCACCTACGCCGAGGTCGACGCAGGCGGCGTCCCCGCCCTGTGGGCGATCCCCGAGGGCGCCGACCCCGACCGGGCGCTGCTCCACTTCCACTTCGGCGGATCGGTCACCGCCTCGATGCACTCGGACCGCAAGGCCGCCGGTCACATCGCGAAGGCGGCCGGAGCCCGCTCGCTGGTCGTGGACTTCCGCCTGGCGCCCGAGCACCCCTACCCGGCACAGCTCGACGACGCCGAGACCGCTTACCGGTGGCTGCTCTCGCAGGGCTACGAGCCGAGGAACATCGGCAGCACGGGCCACTCGATCGGCGGCACCCTCGCGGTGATGCTGCCGCTGCGTCTGCTCGCGAAGGGCGAGGCGACCCCGGGCGCGATCGTCAGCGTCTCGCCGTGGACCGACCTCACCATCCAAAACCCTTCGGTCGACGAGAACGAAGACAACGACAAGATGCTCAGCAGGGCCACGCTCGAACTCTTCCGAGGAGCCTGGCTGCAAGACCCCGCCGTGGACTTCGCCGACCCGCAGATCAGCCTCGTGCACGCCGACCTGACCGGCCTGCCGCCCACGGTCGTCCACTACGGCGAGTACGAGACCCTCGCCGACGACGGCACCGAGCTCGGCCGCAGGCTCGCGGACTTCAAGGTCACCTCCGAGGTCCACCCGATGCCCGAGGGGCAGCACTCCTTCATCCTGGGCGCGGGGCGCGTACCCGAGGTGGACCAGGCGATCCAGCAGATGGGTCAGTGGCTCCGCAAGCACCTCGGCACCTGAGCAAACCTGACGGCGGAGCCTGCTGGCCGGGTCCGCCCCACCACCGCGATGCCGGTGACCGGACCGCCGGTCTCCGGCATCCTCGACCATGTCGGCCGGCATGCGGTATTCGTGTCCGACACCGTTCTGTACACCGCCACACCACCGGTCCCTCGATGCCACGAAGGAGTGCGCGATGGGAATGTACGAGGATGTCTTCCGCTCCAGCACCGAAGACCCGGAAGGTTTCTGGCTGAAAGCGGCAGAGGGCATCGACTGGGATGTCGCTCCGCGACGCGCCCTGGACTCCTCGGGCGCGCCCTTCTACCGCTGGTTTCCCGATGGACGGCTCAACGTCTGCTTCAACGCGCTCGACCGGCACATCGAAGCCGGCCGCGGCGAACAGCCCGCGCTCGTCTACGACTCGCCCGTGACCGACACTCGGCGCACCTACACATACGCGCAGCTGAGGGACGAGGTGGCGACCTTCGCCGGAGCGCTCGCGCAACTCGGCGTGGGACGCGGCGACCGGGTGGTGATCTACATGCCGATGGTTCCCGAGGCCGCCGTCGCGATGCTGGCCTGTGCGCGCATCGGCGCGGTCCACTCGGTCGTCTTCGGCGGGTTCGCCCCGCACGAACTCGCCGTCCGTATCGACGACGCCGCCCCCAAGGTGGTCGTCTCCGCGTCCTGCGGCATCGAGGGCAAGCGCGTCATCGCGTACAAGCCGCTGCTCGACCGGGCGATCGAACTCGCCGTCCACAAGCCGGAAAAGCGTGTGATCCTGCAACGTCCGCAGGAGCCGGCCGAGTTGGGCCCCGGCGATCTCGACTGGGGCGACCTGGTCGCTACCGCGCCCCCGGCCGACTGCGTGCCGATCGCCTCGACCGATCCCCTCTACATCCTCTACACGTCCGGAACGACCGGAAAGCCCAAGGGAGTCGTACGGGACTGCGGCGGCTACGCGGTCGCCCTGCACTGGTCGATGGGCGCCGTCTACGACGTGGGGCCGGGCGAGACGATGTTCACCGGCTCCGACGTCGGCTGGGTCGTCGGGCACTCGTACATCGTCTACGCGCCTCTGCTGGTCGGCGCCACGACGGTCTTGTACGAGGGCAAGCCGGTCGGCACCCCGGACGCGGGGCAGTTCTGGCGTGTCGCCGCCGAGTACGGCGTCAAGACCATGTTCACAGCCCCCACCGCCTTCCGCGCCATTCGCAAGGAGGATCCGAAGGGGGCCCTCAGCGCCGACTACGATCTCTCCAGCCTGCGCTACCTCTTCCTCGCCGGCGAGCGCCTCGACCCCGAGACCTATCACTGGGCGAGCGCCCTGCTGGGCGTCCCGGTGATCGACCACTGGTGGCAGACCGAGACCGGCTGGCCCATCGTCGCCAACCCTGTGGGCATCGAAGCGGCTCCTCTCAAGCCCGGCTCCCCCACCCGTCCGCTGCCGGGATGGGACGTCCGCGTCCTCGACCCCTCGGGCGAGCCGGTGCCCGCGGGGGTCGACGGTGCGATCGTCGTGAAGCTCCCCTTGCCACCCGGCGCGCTCCCCACCCTCTGGAACGACGACGACCGCTACGTCGCCTCCTATCTCTCCGCCTTCGACGGCTACTACCTCACCGGCGACAGCGGGCACATCGACGAGGACGGCTACGTCTTCGTCATGGGCCGCACCGACGACGTCATCAACGTCGCCGGCCACCGCCTGTCCACCGGCAGCATGGAAGAGGCCCTGGCCGCCCACCCCGATGTCGCCGAATGCGCCGTCATCGGCGTCGCCGACGCTCTGAAGGGACAGGTACCGCGTGGCTTCGCCGTCCTGAAAGCCGGCATCAGCCGCGAACCGAGCGAGGTCGAGGCCGAACTCGTCCAGCTCGTACGCGAACGCATCGGCGCCGTCGCCTCCCTCAAGGACGTCGCGGTCGTGGCCGCCCTGCCCAAGACCCGCTCGGGAAAGATCCTGCGCAAGACGATGCGCGGCATCGCCGACGGCCACGACGAACCCATCCCCTCCACGGTGGACGACCCCAGCGTCATCGAGGCCCTGCGCCCGGTCCTCCGAGGCCCCGGTCACACCCGGTGAACGGCCAACTCGCAGCCCGGCCGACGGCGACGAAGCGGAGCGCGCCGCCGGGCTCCGGGAGCTGACCCCTCAGCCTTGGTGAGGGCATACCGCAAGTCGACTTCGATTCGGTCTCTGCGGCGACGATCGCTCTGTTGACGACGGCGGGTAGTTTCTCCGGGACGAAGCCGACCGCGGAGGAGCTGTCGGCAATGCGTCCGCGGTCCCGCGTGTCGCCCCCACGCTCCGTCATGCGCCGGAAGCCCGCCTGCCGTGCGACCCGGCCGACGGCCACACAAAGCCCGACCACCATGCCCCCCTTCTTGCGCCAGCCAGCCCTTCCGCGTAATATTACGATCGTAATTCCATAAGGGGTGCTCATGGCGGATCCGTCATCGGGCCTACCGGCAGGAAGGCTCGGCCTCCACCCGGCCGACCCCGCACGCCGACCGCCCCGCCCTCCTAGCCGTAAACCACTCATGACCTGAGGAATCGCGCATGCCGAACGCCCTGTGGACCCCGACCGTCGTCGGAGAGATCCCCCTGCCCCACCGGCTGGCCATGGCCCCCCTGACCCGCAGCCGGGCCACCGCAGACGGCGTACCGACCGAGCTGAACGCCGAGTACTACGCCCAACGCGCCTCGCACGCGCTCATCATCACCGAGGGCACCCAGCCCAACGCCGATGGCCAGGGCTACCCCGTGACCCCGGGCATCTACACGGTGGAGCACATCGCCGGCTGGCGGAAGGTCACCGACGCCGTACACAAGGCCGACGGGCGCATCGTCATCCAGCTGATGCACGCCGGGCGAATCTCCCACCCCGACAACACCCCCCACCACCGGCAGCCGGTGGCTCCCTCCGCCATCAAGCCGACCGGCCTCACGTTCACCGCCTCCGGGCCCCAGGGGATGCCGGTGCCGCGCGAGCTGTCCACCGAGGAGGTCGCCGCGACGGTCGACGACTTCCGGCGCGCCGCCGCGGCCGCCATCTCGGCCGGCGCCGACGGCGTCGAGATCCACGGGGCCAACGGCTACCTGGTCAACCAGTTCCTCTTCCCCAGCGCCAACCAGCGCACCGACCAGTACGGCGGCTCCCTCGACAACCGCATCCGCTTCGCGGTGGAGGTCGCCACGGCCGTGGCCGACGAGATCGGCGCCGGCCGCACCGGCATCCGGATCTCTCCCGGCAACCCGTTCCAGATCAACGACCTCACGGAGAACGACCCCCACGACCTCTACCCGCACCTCCTGCGCGCCCTCGCGCCCCTCAACCTCGCCTACCTGCACATCGGCCACGGTGGCGACGACGAACTCCTGCACACCCTCCGCAAGCTGTGGCCGACCACGCTGCTCCTCAACCGGGCCGGCACGGACATAGCCACCCGCGCCAAGGACATCGAGAACGGCCTGGCCGACGTCATCACCGTTGGCTCGATGGCACTCGCCAACCCCGACCTGGTCGAGCGCGTACGCGCCGGGGCTCCGCTGAACACCCCTGACCCCGCCACCTTCTACGGCGGCGGCGCGGCCGGCTACACCGACTACCCCACCCACACCGTCTGAGGAACCCAACCATGGCCGCCCCCACACCCCGCACCCCCACCACGGCCAGCGAGGGGCCGATGAGCTACGCGATCTTCCAGCTCGCCCGTGCTCACCGCGCCCGCGCCGCCGCCATGCTCCGCGAGATGGACCTGCATCCCGGACAGGAACTGCTGCTGATGCACCTCCTTGACCGGGACGGCCAGACCCAGTCCGAGCTGCTCGAAAGCGTCGGCCTGGACCACTCCACCGTCTCCAAGTCCCTACGCCGCATGCAGGACGCCGGCCTGCTCATCCGCGAGCCGGCCGAACACGACCGGCGCGTCATGGTCGTCCACCTCACCGACAAGGGCCGTGCCATGCGCGAGCCCCTGGCAGCCATGTGGCAGGCCTTGGAGGAGACCTCCGCGCGGAACCTGTCGGCGCAGCAGGCGGAATCCTTCGTCCGCACCGCCTACGCCATCGCCGAGGCGATCAACAGCCGCGATCTTCCGCAAGAAGAGTCCGAGTAACTCCCCGGTGTGCACCCCATGTCCGCGTACGCCATACGACGCATGGAGGGGTTCCGGAGGGGGTACGGCAGCATCCCCGCGGGGACGGCGGGCCCTTTCCCGCCGCCTGCCGGCTGTACATCGAGGACGGCCGCATCACCCGCGTCCGGGTCGCCTTCGACCTCGGCAAGCTCCTGCAGGCCGGCGGTGACCCGCTCAAGCGGATCCGCCCACCACAGGCCCGCCACTTGAGCCCACCCAATCCCCCCACTACTGACCTGATGGAAAGTGAGACCCCCATGACCACCATCCGCTCCACCACCCTCCCGGTCCTCGTCGTCGGCGCGACCGGCTCCCTCGGGGGCAAGGTCGTCGACGAACTGCTCAAGCGCGGTAAGAACGTCCGGGCCCTGGTCCGGCCGACCACCGACGCGAGCAGGCTCGAAAGCCGGGGTGTCGAGATCGCCCGCGGCGACATGCTCGACGTCGACTCGCTCGTCGCCGCCATGAACGGCGCCGATGCCGTCATCACCACCGCTGCCGGCTACACCCGCGGCGGCAAGAATGCGCACGACATCGACACCGTCGGCAACGCCAACCTCGCCGAGGCCGCCCACCGCGCTGGCATCCGGCGGTTCGTCCTGACCAGCATCCTCACCAGCGACCAGACGCCCGATGTCCCGCACTTCTGGCACAAGAAGGTCGCCGAGGACAAGCTCGAACAGCTCGGCGTCCCGTTCGTCGCACTGCGCCCGGGGGCGTTCGTCGACCAGATCGCGAGCATGGCGGGCGACCCGGTCGACAAGGGCCGCCTGATCTGGATGGGCAAGACCACCGTCCCGCTGACCTTCGTCCACACCTCCGATCTCGCGGCGTACCTGGCGGCCGCGGTCGACGCCGAGGCCGACGACGGCGAGCGCATCGACATCGGCTGGGACCGTCCGGTCAGCATGCGCGAGGTGGCCGACCTGATGGGCAGCCGGGCCGGAAAGAAGATCAAGGTATGGGCCGTCCCTACCGCCGTCGCCCGCACCGCAGGAGCCGTCGCCGGCCGCTTCATGCCCCTGGTCAAGGACATGGCCGCGATGTTCGGCTGGTTCGACAGGGGCCGTTACGTCGCCGACCCCCGTCGGCAGGAGCAGCTGTTCGGCCCCGTCCCCACCGCCGAGGAGGCCCTCGCCCGGTTCACCGACGAGCTGGGCAAGGCACGGCACCGGTGACGGGCCCGCATCCCGGTCCTCCCGCCCGGGCGGGGGCCAACCGATGAGTGGAGGAACCGCTGTGACAGATCGACACACGTTCCTACCGCACCCGGAACCGGCCGACCAGGCCGGCCATCGCAGACGCCGCGGCAGCAGCGGCGGGCGGCCTCCGGCCTTCGACCGTGAGGACTACAAGGCCCGGCACGCGGTCGAGTGCGGCATCAACCGGCTCAAGCGCAACCGGGCGGTGGCCACCCGGTTCGACAAGCTCGCCGTCCGCTTCGAGGCCACCGTCCACATCGCCGCCATCAGCGAATAGCTGTGACCTGGCGGGGCTGTCCGCACCGCATGCCATCCTGGCGGCGGCAACCCGCAGCACGTCGGTACAAGGGAGACAGCGGACCAATGGCGGCTGAGTACTACTGCGCCGACAGCGAGAACGGCCACCACATCGACGACCCGTCCGAGGACGCCCTGTTCGACCTGATCAGCGAACTGAACGACGCAGACAACACGTTCATCGTCATCCAGCCCGACCAGGACGACCCCGCCTGGTTCGCTTCCGTCGCCGTCCTCGACGAAGGCGGCTACGAGATCGTCCGCCGCGACACCACCCGCCGCGCACACGAGGTCACCACCGACACCAGCATCGGCCGGATCGCCAACGACCTCATCATCTGGCTGGCCGCCCGCGACTTCCCCGGACGGCCAACCCGACAGACCAACGCGTTCTAAAACACGGCCTAGCCGCAATTCCGTTGCGTTAACTTGCGGGCGTAGTCTGCTGGGACCGTCTCGGGGGTGGTGTCGGTGGCCGAGGGTGTGCCGGAGTTATCGGGTCTTGGGCTGTTGACCTGGGTGTATCCGCCGGGTCTGGTGGAC